>CAYRLJ010000008.1:0-71299 GCA_964425025.1 uncultured Burkholderia sp.
ATGAAACCAAAACCCTTCGTGTCGTTGAACCACTTGACGATACCGGTATCCATGAGAAACCCTTTGATGGAAATAGATGAACAAAAACGCGCGCCGCGAACCGGGGCACGAAAAAAAGAATCAAGGAGGGAGAGGACAACGAATACCGCAGTGTGGCGGTCAATGATGAACAGCAATCGCGCTTCTTGGAGACTTAAGCTGTGTAACATACGTGATGTCGTCGCGGCGGTCAAGCGATTTCTCTTTGGCCTAGCGGTGACAGCTCGGCACGCTGCGCTTTCGGATGGCACCGGGGCAGGTGCACTGCGCCGGGAGCGGCGGCTTGCCACGCGCAACGCGTGCGAGCTCGCGCAGGCCGCGCAGGCTATGGCGCCGAAAATATAAGTTGCAGGTTCGCAGTGCGACTGGCGTATGATGGATTACCTGTCGGGCCGAAACCCCTCTTGCAGCTGACTGGTTGCTTCGAGCGCTACGATACGTGCGGGCCGAGCCCCGACGACGGTTTGCCTCCTCTCTTCCCCTACTGCTATGCGCGCCACGCGTGCCCGCAGTCCTCCTCACATTTATCGGCACACTCCAACGCGAGTGCCGGGAGTCAGACATGAGCATGCATGCGTATCGCGGTTTTGAAATCTACCCCCTCGTCTTTCCGCACGCGGAAACGAAGGAGGGCTCGGGCCACAACTATGAAGACGGTTTCGATGCCGCCGTGAAGATTTGCATGCGCGGCACCGATACCACGTTGACTTCCAGCGACACATTCAAGCTAAGTGATTGCCGGCCGTTTGCGAGCGCCGGGGCCGCACGGCGTGCATCGCTCAAGTATGGCGAAACCATCATCGATCAGCGCCAGGGCGAAAACTGGATGCCGGCCTAGCACCGCATCCACCGATCGTTGGTTTGCGCCAGCATCGACATCCCGCTTCAACCTCAAATAAGGCCAATATGACCACAATCGTTTTGAAAGTGAATGAACCCGTCGAAGTTGCCCTTCGCCGATTCCGAAGGGCAATTGAGAAAACCGGCCTCATCCGGGAACTGCGTGCCCGCACCTCGTATGAAAAGCCGACAACCGAGCGCAAGCGGAAAATGGCCAGCGCCGTTTCCCGGCAGCGTGCGCGGAACAAGCGCGCGATACCTCCCGCGAAACTGTACTAGGGCGGCGTCCTCGGACGGAAGTCCTTTCGGGACTATGCGGGCCTAGCCGGTCAATCTAGCCGCGATCCGCGCCTGCTCGTTTTCGAACGCCGGTGCGAAGGCATCGAGGTCGTCGCGGTTCATGCCGACTGGCGCGGACATCGCCGTGGTTTTCCAGTTCTGAATCGCCGTGCATACTTCTGCGAGCACGCGCTTTGCATCGGTCGCCGACAGCCAGAAATAAGAGGCCATGGCCACCACGTCCGCAATCGATTCAACGGGCCCTGAATCGCCGGTGAGCCACAATTTCAGCTCTGGATCTTTGTCGGGAAAGGGATTGATGTCGAAGGCCGGCGCGAGCCGCCATTGACCATGCTCTACGTGTAGAAATCCATGGTTCTGGACGTGGTCGTCGACATTCGTGATGAGTAGATTGAACGCCAGCCGACGCCATAGCTCCTCGAGGTCGCGCGCCGGGTCGGCGCAGCGTGTGATGATGACGTCCGCAATCTCGGTGTACGCGTGATCGTCCGCGCGCGATGCCTGCAGCATCGAGCCGGCGGAGAGATACGGAATGCGTCCGCCGCCGACGGCCCGGTCAAACCGGCGCACAAGCGCAACCGGGACGTCCTCGGACATGACGATGCGCGACTCAGCGACACTGATTCCGGCCGCCGCGGCCAAGTGAAGGGCTAGGACCTCGCCGCGCGTGACGCTGCGGTCGTCCTTGATGCTCGGGAATTTGCCAATGGCCAGATGTCCGTCGTCATCGAGTATCGTGCATTTTGGCCGCATGCCGCCTAGCGAGGTGCCGCGCCCGCGCAAGTACTGCAGATCGGCCTGCGTTTCCTTGTTCAATTCGACCGCGCGGGTTGCGCCGATGATATGTGCCAGTTCGAGCAGCGGTGGGGCGCCGCGTCCGCCATCCTCGATAGTGCGTAAAAAGTTACCCGCATCATCGAGCAGACGCAGCGCGCCGATGCGGCTCTGATCGTCCACGCCCAGTAGGTAATCCATTTCGGTCAACGCCGCGCTGCCGGCGATGTTGCCCGCTGTCTGGGCCGCCTTGCGCCGCTTCGCGTGATCGCGCGCGATGACGCGGCAGCCCCACCCGTCCGGCTCAGTATCCGCGAACCCGAAGTGGAAAACCGAATCGTCCTTCGTCGGCGGCTTGCGGTACTGGTATCCGCCGACCAGATCGAGATCGGGCGAAAGCTCGAAACGGTCCGCCGCCGCGAGCCATGCGTCGGCATAAGCAAACGCTGAAAATTCGCGCCCACCGTCCTTGCTATAGGTGAGCGTGCCGACCGGGCGCACCGCGTCGCCGAGCGCGACCTTGATGGTCTGCTTTACGGCCGGCTTGGTCATAGAGCGCCCGAGTCTGATTTGATACGTTTCCTGCGAACGCGCTGGGGCAGTTGCTCATTCATGAGAGTCAGACCGATCTCATCGGAAGCCGTATCGAGCAACTGGGCGATTTTGCCGAGCTCGCCGAGGACGAAGAATGCTTGCGCGATGGTTCCAATCGAAATGCCGGCGTCACCGTGCTCCATCCGGCGCACTGTGGCTTCGGAAATCCGCAGACGTTCGGCCATCGACTCTTGGGTCAGATGGCGTCGCCTGCGTGCCAGCGCGATGTCGGCGCCGAGCTTCTTGAGGGCGCGTGCGATGGGAGCCGGTAACGCTGCGGCTCGTTCATTACCGCTCATATTTGAGCGGTTACGCGGATTGGACGTGCTCATTTGAGCGGTTATGGTTCGATACTTGAATGAAGCGATTCTCTCCCCGGAGGAATGATCTGTCAAGGTCGAGCGTGGTTAACAAGTCAAATTTGAGCGGTTAACCTTTTTTACCACTCAAATTTGCTTGGTAAAGACCACTACGCGCTCAGTGCAATCTCGGCGGCGGGCATCGTTAGTGCTTTCAGGTAGCGCCCACCGTGCAGTGCGGATAGGGGCAGCTCAAAGGGAGAACGCTCATGTCTGAGCCGCAAGCAGGCGCCTCGTCGCCGCATCTCGACGACCAACAGCGCGAGCAGGCCGCCGATCACTCGACACCGCATGCACTCGTGATCCACGAGATCGTGCGCGAAGAGGGCGAGGCCGCGATGGAGCGGACTCTGTCCGCGCTCATGTGGTCCGCGCTTGCCGCGGGGATGTCGATGGGATTCTCATTCCTCATCCAGGCGATCCTCGAGAGTGCATTGCCGCAGACGAGTTGGCGCCACCTCATAGGGAGCCTGGGTTACACCATTGGCTTTGTCTTCGTCATCCTCGGCCGCCAACAGCTCTTCACAGAAAGCACGCTAACCGCAGTGTTGCCCGTGCTGACGCGCCGCGATCTCAAGACGGTCGGCAAAATGCTGCGCTTTTGGGCGATCGTGCTTGTCTTCAACCTCGTGGGGACGGCAATATTCGCGGGGATGTTGCAGGTTAAAGGCGTGTTCTCGCCCGAGGTGACGGATTCGCTCGCGCATGTCGCGCATGCGCCGTACGCAGCAGGTTTCGCGGTAACGCTCGTGCGCGGCATATTCGCGGGCTGGCTCGTCGCGCTCATGGTGTGGCTGCTGCCCAGCGCGCGCTCGGCGCGTTTGCTGACTATCTTGCTCGTGACCTACACGGTGGGCGTGAGCAGGTTGGCGCACGTGATCGCGGGTTCCGTTGAAGCCAGCTACGCGGTCATGATCGGCGCGGCGAACGTCGGCGATTACTTCATCGTTTTTCTACTGCCCACGTTGATCGGCAACATGATCGGCGGCATTTCACTGGTGGCGATCGTCAATCACGGCGCGATTGCTCCGGAGATTGCTCCGGATCGGCATTGACTGAACGACGCTCAGCAATCCGCCGAACACCCCTCGCGATCGTGCCCCCGCCCTAACCGTTGTCACCCCCGGCGACGGGCAAGACGGTACCCGTGATATAGCTCGCCTCATCGGAGGCAAGGAAGAGAATCGGCGCGACCTGTTCGTCGAGCGTGCCATAGCGTTTAAAGAACGCGGATTCGGTCACTTGTTTCACCGCTTCGCTCGTCCAAGCTTTCTCTTGTTCGTTGTCTCCGGCGGCATTGCGCGGTATGCGTCGAGGCGGTGCCTCCGTGCCGCCCGGTGCAGCGGCGACCACGCGGATGTTGTACTCGCCGTACTCCATCGCGAGCGATTGCGTCATCGCGTTGACTCCGCCCTTGGCCGCCGAGTACGGCACCCGGCGAATGCCACGCGTGGCGTTCGAGGAGACATTGACGATCGTGCCGCGGCCCTGCATCAGCATAGGCGGAAGCACCGCATGACACGCATACAAGGTGGGCATGAGCGAACGACGGATTTCCGCATCGATTTGCGCCGGCTCGAACTCGGCGAACGGACGCATGCGAATCGCACCGCCTACGCCGTTGATCAGAATGTCGATTCGCCCGAACTTGCGCATGGCATAGGCCATGGTCGATGCTGCGCCTTCATAGGTCTCGAGGTCTGCAACAAAACCAGCCGTGTCGGCATCCGTTGCTTCAGCGGCAACCTCCGAGACGAACTCGGCCCGGTCCACGAAAAGCACTTTTGCACCCTCTGCCGCGGCGCGCAGCGCGACGCCGCGCCCAATGCCTTGCGCCGCCCCCGTCACCACCATCACCTTCCCTTCGAATCGTCGCGCGCTCATACGGCCACCGCTACGGCATTGGGCGTGAACTTCTCGTAATGGAAGCTGTTCGGCTTGATGCCCGTCTCATCGAAATGCCGGCGTACTGCGTCGACCATCGCGGGCGGCCCGCACAAGTAAACGTCGACATCGCCTTCGTGCAGACATTCGGCGGGCATATGCTGCGTGACCCACCCTTTGCGCGGATGGCTCGATTCGGCATCTGCCACGACCGTGCTGAACGTGAAGTTCGGCAACTTCGCCGCGTATGCTTCGATCGCGTCGACTTGAACAAGATCAAGGTCGCGCGTCACGCCGTAGATGAGATGCACTTTCTGTTTCGCGTTCGCGCGAACCAACACTTCGAGCATCGACAGAAACGGAGCTAAGCCCGTGCCGCCCGCAAGCAGCAGCAAAGGGCGCTCGACGGCGCGCAGATAGAAGCTTCCGAGCGGTCCCGTCAGTTCGACCTTATTGCCGGGCTGTGCCGATTCGAGCCACGTGCTCATCACGCCGCCGGGAATCTTTTTGATGAGAAAGCGAATGGACGATTCTCCCGGTGCCGACGAAAACGAATACGAGCGATGCTGGCCGCTTCCGGGCACATCGATGTTGACGTACTGACCGGCTAGAAACACGGGCACGGCGCCATCCACGTCCAGTTCAAGCACGACGGCCGCATCGTTGTGCGGCTCGACCTTCGTCACGGTCGCGACAAACTTGCTCCGTTCCGTTTTGCACGCTGTCGACGATGCAGGAACAGCAATCACGCAATCGCTGTGCGGCACCATCTGGCAAGTCAGAACGAGGCCGTTCTCTTTTTCATCTTCGCTCAACGCGTCGTCGATATAGTCGTCGCCCAGATCGTAGCTTCCGCTCTCGGCGCGGCACTTGCAGGTGCCGCATACGCCATCGGAGCAATCCATGGGCAGGTTGATCTTGGCTCGAAAGGCCGCGTCGAGAACTTTCTCTCCGGCCTTGCATTCGACGAAGCGGGTCACCCCATCTTCGAAGTTCAGTGCGATGTGATAGCTGGACATGTTGCCTCCTACTTCGTAACTCTTGCTGACTGTCCTAATCGGTGACCTCAGACGTGATAGACGTCGAGTACCTGGCGGATATAGTCATTCTTCAGCGCGATGCGCTTGTTCGCGATCAACAGGCGGTCGTCGACCTTGCGGAAGGTGACGTAGATGGTGCCGAAGAATTGATCCGTGATCCTGTACCGATGGCTCAGCGTGTTGAAGTTGTATCGAACGTCCACTTCGTTCGCACGCTCGCCCAGCACTTCCACGTTCGTCACGTTGTGGCTCGTGCGGGGCTCGGGCATCGACGCGCCACTTCGTTCGGTTTTGATGCGGAACACGCGATCTTCCAGGCCTCCGCGATCCGCGTAGTACATCAACGAGATCTGGCTGTGCGGGTCTTCGGTGAGTTTGTCGTCGTCGTCCCATGCCGGCATCCAGTAGGTGACGTCCTCCGTGTAGCAAGCCAACCATTCGTCCCATTGCCGGTCGTCGAGAAAGCGGGCTTCCTGATACAGCGCGGCGCAGATGTTTTGATAGTCGAAGCTCATGCCGATGCCTCCGCCTGTTCTTTAGCCAGTGCGTCGCGCATGGCCCTAACCCAGTATCCGTGTTGAACCACGAACAGGCCCTCGTCTTCGCTGCGCTCGCCCGAAATCAGCGGGTTCAAACCCATGCTTTTCGCGTTGTCGTCGGGCCCATGAATCCACAGCGGCGCGCCGCGCGACAGGTCGTTCCACATCGTCGTCGAACCTGCATAGCCGGACTGACACGCGCGGAATTCTTCGAGGTCGTCGCTGGTACCCATGCCCGTGACGTTGAAGAAATCCTCGTATTGACGGATGCGAATCGCGCGGTCTTCCGCGCTTTCGCCTTTCGGAGCGAAGCAGAAGATGCTGACTTCGGTTTTGTCGACGCTGAGCGGACGAACGACGCGAATTTGCGTGCTGAACTGATCCATTAGGAACACGTTCGGATAGAGACACAGATTGCGCGTTTGATTGACGATGAATTTGGCCTTGTTTTCGCCGACGCGCGCCGCGATTTCGTCGCGATGCCGATAGACGGGTCGCACTTCCGGATTCATCGTATCGGTCCAGAGCAAGATGTGGCCATGTTCGAACCCGTAGACGCCGGCGACCGACTTGCTCCAACTATTCGCGTCGACCGCCTGGGTGCCTTCTTCCTTGCGCCGGCCCATCGTTGCCGCGTAATTCCAGTGAACCGTGCTGACGTGGTAGCCGTCGCAGCCGTTCTCCATCTGCATCTTCCAGTTGCCGTCGTAGATGTAGGTGGAATTACCGCGCAACACTTCGAGGCCATTCGGCGCCTGCGAGACGATTTGGTCGATGATGACCTTCGTTTCGCCGAGATAGTCTTCTAGCGGCATGACGCCGGCATCGAGGCTGCCGAATAGGAAGCCGCGATAGTTCTGAAAGCGAGCCACCTTCTTGAGGTCGTGCGACCCTTCTTTGTTGAATTGGACGGGATACTCGGTCGTCTTTTCGTCCTTCACCTTCAGCAGCTTGCCGGCGTTCGAAAAGGTCCAGCCGTGGAACGGGCAGGTAAAACTGCCCTTATTCCCGTGCTTGCGGCGGCAAAGCATCGCGCCCTTGTGCGCGCAGGCGTTGATGACGGCGTGCAACTCGCCGGTCTTGTCGCGTGTGATGACGATCGGTTGACTGCCGATCGACGTGGTGTAGTAGTCGTTGTTGTTGGGGATCTGGCTTTCGTGCGCTAGATAGACCCAGTTGCGCTCGAAGAGGTGCTTCATCTCGAGTTCGAACAGATCTGCGTTGGTGAAGATATCGCGGCGGCACCGGAAAACGCCATGCTCGATGTCGTCTTGAACGGCGGTGCTCAGCAATTCGTTCAACCGCCGGGCTTTATCGATGTCTGCGGACATGCGTGGGCTCCCTATGCGGCTTCGTGATGAAGCGCTTTCATTGATTCAGATGGATTCGTGCGCAGAAGCGGGCGGCCACTCCACGAGTCAGCCGCCGCTTTGAACGGCTAAGCCGTGGCGGCTACACGCGGGCGATTGACGAACTGGTTGTCCTTACCCTGGACCAGCGCTGTCAATGCGAGGTTGAATTCGATTTCTTTATAGGCGTCGGTCTTCAGGCCCAGCGCGGTGCCGCCGGTTTTCTCGACCACGCGAGGAACCAACTCTTCGCGCGTCGCGTAAGCGAAGTCATCCCAAATGAGCGGATCGCCTTCGATATTGATTTGCGTGGTCAGCTTGCGGTGGCTAACGCTCGTGACGAAGAAGTGCACATGCGCGGGCCGGTTGCCGTGACGGGCAAGGGCATCGAGCAACTGTTGCGTCGCGCCGTTCGGCGGGCAGCCGTACCCGACGGGCATGAGCGTACGGAATTCGTATTTGCCGTCCGCGCCGGTCCTCACTGCGCCGCGAAGGTTGAAGTCGCTCTGAGCGCCCGTCGGATCGAAGTGCGAATAGAAGCCCTTCGAATTGGCGTGCCAGCATTCGACCACCGCGTTGGCCACGGGCTTGCCCTCAGGGCCCGTCACGGTGCCGCGAATGACGAGCGGGCCAGCGGCTTCGTCAGGGTCGACGTCGATCTTGGCCACGCCATCGCGCATGGGAGCGCCGGCAACATACAGCGGACCTTCGATAGTGCGCGGCGTACCACCGTGGATGTCGGCCTCTCGATCGGCAGCATCCATGCGGATGTCGAGATACTTTTCGAGGCCAAGCCCGGCCGCCAAAAGCGCGGCTTCGCCATCTTGTCCGAGCTTGTTGAAGTAAGTGACGCCGGCCCAAATCTCATCGGGCGTCATGTCGAGATCATCGATGGCTTTGAACAAGTCGCTCAGCAGACGATGCGTAATCTGCTTCGTCCGAGCATCGCCATCTTGGCTTCCCAAGTTGGCTGCGGCCTTCAGCAGGTCCTGCACTTCCTTCGAGTCGAACACATTGACGCGCATTGTTCTCTCCTAACTGTCTCTATCTTTCGCTGGGGTTAACCCTCGTTTTGGCTCGGTTTAAACAATGCTCAGAAGGTATAATCGGGCCACAAAACGAAGCATGAAGGCAGAATAAGGACGCAAAACCGCGCGGTCCAACACTGATTTAGTATTGGGCTATATCCGGGAGGTATGGAAATGGAATTGCGACACCTGCGCTACTTCGTGGCGGTCGCGGAAGAACGTAACTTTACGCGCGCGGCGCAGCGGCTTCACATCGCTCAGCCGCCGCTGAGCCGGCAGATCCAGCAGCTCGAGGAAACGCTCGGCGTGCAACTGTTCGAACGCAACTCGCGTCCATTGAAGCTCACGGAGACCGGCAAATTCTTCTACTCGCATGCCGTGCAGCTACTGGCGCAGACGAGCGAGTTGGAATCGATGACGCGACGCGTCGGCAATATCGAGCGGAGCCTGTCCATAGGTTTCGTCGGGTCGACACTTTATGGAATGCTGCCGAAGATCATCCGGCGATTTCGCGATGAGAACAAGACGGTCGAGTTGAGCCTGCACGAGATGTCGACGATGGATCAAATTCGCGCGCTCAAGGATGGTCGAATCGATGTCGGGTTCGGCCGTATCCGGCATGAGGAGGCGAACATCCGACGCGTGGTGCTCCGCGAAGAAAAGCTGATCGTTGCGCTGCCGATCGGGCACCCGCTTTCGACATCGAAGAGCGTGCTCTCGCTTCAAGACCTCATCAACGAAACGCTCATTATTTTTCCTAAGGCACCGCGGCCGAGCTATGCGGATCAGGTCCTTGCCGCGTTCCAGGACCGATCGCTTGCGCCGCGCCGCATTTATGAAGTGCGCGAACTACAAATCGCGTTGGGGCTCGTCGCGGCCGGAGAAGGGGTGTCCGTCGTTCCGAGCAGCGTTCATGGGTTGAAACGCGATGACGTCAGCTATAAGGAGCTCGATGACTCGACGCTCGTGTCGCCGGTCATCATGAGCATGCGAGCCATGGACGAGTCGCGCGATATCAAGGAAATGCTGGAGCTGATCTATCGGCTGTACGAGGAAGAGGGGATTACGTACGTGGCACGCACCGACAAGCCGTAACGGAGCGGCCATACCTCGCGGGTATGGCACTAGACGTCGATGGTCTTGGACAGGCGGATATTGCGCACGCAATACTGCCGCAACGCATCTACTCCATCGAATTAGGTATGAACGCCCAAATCACCTCTGTCGAAGCGATTCTGGTTGATCTTCCAACCATTCGCGCGCATCAGCTTTCCATGGCGACGATGCATCAACAAACCATGGTCATCATCCGGTTGCGTTCGAGCGACGGTATCGAAGGCATCGGCGAAGCCACTACGATCGGCGGACTCTCCTATGGCGAAGAGAGTCCTGAAGGCATCAAGCTGACCATCGACACCTACTTGAAGCCTGCGCTCGTCGGCCAAGACGCGACCAACGTCAACGCTGCCATGCTCAAACTGAACAAGGTCGCGCGTGGCAATCGGTTCGCCAAGTGTGGTATCGAAACGGCACTGTTGGACGCACAGGGCAAACGCTTGGGTGTGCCAATGTCTACCCTGCTGGGCGGCGCTGTTCGCAAGACGCTGCCGGTGCTATGGACGCTCGCGAGCGGCGATACGGCCCGTGACATCGACGAAGCCGAAATGCTCCTGGCCGAGCGCCGCCACCATACGTTCAAATTGAAGATCGGACGGCGCAGCGTTCGTGAAGACGTCGCTCACGTGTCGAAAATCAAAGCCGCGCTTGGCGACCGCGCGAAAGTAACGGTAGACGTGAACCAGGCGTGGAACGAGGTGGAGGCAACGCGCGCAATCGCGGCATTGGAAGCGGCCGGCGTTGACCTCATCGAACAACCCACTCCGCGCGAGCAGCGCGGGGCGCTGGCTCGGCTGGCCGCACGCTTCATCGTACCGATCATGGCCGATGAAGGCGTAACAGGTCCGGAGGATGCACTCGACCTCGTTCGTGACGCATGCGCCGACGTCTTTGCGCTGAAGATTGCGAAGTCAGGCGGCATCCACGCCATGATGCGCACCGCCGCTATTGCCGATGCGGCCGGCGTGTCGCTGTACGGCGGAACGATGCTCGAAGGCAGCATCGGCTCGATTGCGTCGGCGCACGGCTTCTGCGCCCTTCCTCAACTATCGTGGGGCACGGAGCTTTTCGGGCCGCTGCTGCTCAAAGACGATATCGTGACGGCGCGCCCGCAATACCAAGACTTCGACCTCCATCTACCGGAGGGCCCTGGGCTCGGGCTTCAAATCGACGAGGAAAAACTCGCGTTTTATCGCCGCGATAAGAACGCCTGAGCGTCGTCGGCACTCAGGCACTCAACAAGAAGCGCATCCCCTTTCAGGAAAACCCATGCTTTTTCTAGTCAGAATGGACGTGCATTTGCCGCACGATATGCCGCCGGCACAAGCCGAAGAGATTAAAGCCCGCGAGAAAGCCTACTCACAACAGCTGCAACGAGACGGAAAATGGCAGCAGTTGCATCGTGTCGTCGGTGAGTACGCGAACTACAGTGTGTTCGATGTCGAGTCGAACGACGAACTGCACACGATTCTCTCGGGTTTGCCTTTGTTTCCGTACATGACGATGCAAGTCACTGCACTTGCGAAGCATCCCTCGTCGATTCGCTGAGGCCGTCGGTTTAGGCGCTTTCTCGAATCACGAGTTCGAACCCGAGATCGATCGTCGGCGCAGCCACATTCTCTTGGCGCATGATCGACAGCAGCAGGTGAGCAGCCGTGCGCCCCATCTCCGCGCGCGGCG
Source organism: uncultured Burkholderia sp. (assembly GCA_964425025.1). GTDB lineage: Bacteria > Pseudomonadota > Gammaproteobacteria > Burkholderiales > Burkholderiaceae > Trinickia. Next base: position 11,543 of record CAYRLJ010000008.1, read on the forward strand.
TGCGCACCGTGGTCAACCGCGGCACGCAGTCCGCGGCGCCGGCCAGATCGTTGAAGCCGACGATCGCCACATCTTCCGGCACGCGGATATCCATGCGGCGTGCCTCGAATAGCGCACCCTGCGCCAAGTCGTCGTTGCCGAGGAAGATGCCGTCGACGTCCGGGCGGCGCGTCATCATCTGCCGAAACAGCTCGCAGCCGAGCCCGATCGATGAAGGCGCAGGCGTCAGAATCTCGAGATCGGGCTCGTGAATGCCGGCACGCTGCAACACGCGGCGAAAGCCCTCGCCCCGTTGCAGCATCCGCTGATCGAGCTGCGCGGCGATGAACGCATTGCGGCGGCAACCGCGCGATATCAAGTGCTTGGCGACGGCATCGCCCGCGTCCTCCTGTGAGAACCCGACGCAATAGAGATTCTCCGCGTTGGCGAGCTCCATCATGTGCACGCAGGGCACGCCGCTCGCATCGATGAGGCGCCGCGCGGCCTCGGTTCGATCGAAGCCCGTCACGATCATCCCCATCGGCGGCGAGGTGAGATAACGACGGATCAAGTCTTCTTCCTCGTCGCGCAAGTAGTGCGAGTTACCGATCAGAATCTCGATGCCATGCGGCCGCAGGACCGTATGAATGGCCTCCACCACGTCCGTGAACACATTGTTCGTCAGCGATGGAACGAGCACGGCCACGGTTTCGCTCTGGGCACTGGCCAATGCGCGAGCGGCCGAGTTCGTCACGTAGTTCAGTTCGCGCGCCGCCTCCCGGACGCGGTCGACGTACTCCGCCCCGACCGTACTTAAGCCGCGCAAAGCGCGCGAAGCCGTAATGGTGCTCACGCCGGCACGCTGGGCGACTTGCTCGAGCGTCGGGCGGCCAGTGCCGCGGGTTTTCCTGGGTGTCGGATTCGTCATGGTTCCACTAGGATAGCGCTGTCTCAACTGTCGCTCAAACGTTCGCTATTGTATGGCGAAGGGGGCCGGATGAGAGAGTAAGGCGGTGACGAACCGCCTTTCTCTTTGGTTACGCGAGATAGCGCTATCTCAACGAAAGGAAGAAAACCGATGGACCGGACAGCATCAGCTATCGTTGTCATGGGTGTCGCAGGCTGCGGCAAATCGAGTGTCGCGCATGCCGTGGCCACGCGCTTGAAAGGACGCTTCATCGAGGGCGACGCGTTTCATAGTGCCGCCAACGTCGAGAAGATGCGACGCGGCATCGGGTTGGTCGATGCCGACCGCTGGCCCTGGCTCGACCGCCTCGCGGCTGAACTCAGGAGCGCTTGCGAGCGCGGCGAACGGGTTGTGCTTGCCTGTTCGGCGCTCAAGCGCCGCTATCGCGACCGTCTTCGGCTGGGCAGCCCGTCGGTTGGTTTCGTCTTTCTCGATCTGCCGCCGGTCGAAGCGGCGAAACGCGTGAGCGGGCGCAGCGGCCATTTCATGCCCGACTCGCTCGTCGCCAGCCAGTTCGCCGACTTGGAGGCGCCCATCGCGGAGACGCTGACCCTGACGGTCGATGCGACGCGTCCGCTCGATATCATCGTCGACCAGACGCTCGATTGGCACGCAGGCACGTCGCCCGGCGATGCAGACCGGCAACGTTTAATTGCTGAAGATAGCGCTGTCTTCACGCCGAGCGTGACCCGCTGCGGTTCACAAATTCACGAAGCTAATCCGTTATTCTCGAGGAGACCATAAATGACATCGACGGCAGTGCAACGCGTCGCGAAACGGCGTTGGGTAATGGGAGTGTTGTTGGGCGTCGGCGTGCTCATCAACTACTTTGACCGGATCAATTTGTCCGTCGCGGCGCCGCAGCTCAAGGCGGCGTTCAATCTTTCTCCGGCCGAAATGGGCCTGCTGTTCAGCGCGTTCTTTTGGCCGTATGCGCTGTTGCAGGTGCCCGCAGGTATCGTGCTCGACCGCTTCGGCGTAACCCGTCTTGGCCGCTGGGGCGCATTCCTTTGGGCCGCCGCCTCCGCGATCACCGCCTTCGCTGGCGGCTTCGGCGGCATCTTCGCGGCGCGTGCGATGCTCGGCGTCGCCGAGGCGCCGGGCTTCCCCGTCAGCTCGAAAGCAACGGGCTATTGGTTCCCGCGCAAGGAACGCGCACTCGCGACCGCTATCTTCGACGCGGCCGCGAAGTTCTCGAACGTGATCGGCGTGCCGCTCGTTGCCGTGGTCGTCGTGGGACTGGGATGGCGCTGGGGCTTCGGCGTAACCGCCGTGCTCAGCCTTGCGTACTTCGTCGCATTCTTCATCATCTACCGCGATCCGAGCCAGGACCCGAAGCTCTCGCAGGCCGAGCATCGCTACATCGTGGAAGGCGGAGCGACGCCTGAAGGCGCGGCAAGCGCGAGTGTCTTCGCGATGCTCGGTTATCTGCTGAAGAAATCGAAAGTCTGGGGCCTCACGATCGGCTTTGCCGCGTATGGCTACTCGTTCTATCTGTTTCTGACGTGGCTGCCGGGCTATCTCGTGCAGACGATGCACATGAGCATCCTGAAGTCGGCCGGGTTCGCCGCGATTCCGTGGGCGGTCGCGACAGTGTCCGATCTCGTCGTGGGCGGCTGGTTGATCGATCATCTGATCGCGCGCGGCCGCGATGAAACCCGTGTGCGTAAGACGGTGCTCGTGTGCGGCATGGTGTTCGGCCTGGCCGTGTTTGGCGCCACGCTGACGACCAATCCGATGTGGGCCATCGTCTGGATTTCGATCGCGCTGGGCGGGTTGGCCGCGGCGGCGCCGGTGGGCTGGTCGCTGCCCTCGCTGATTGCGCCGAAGGGCGGCGTGGGGACGATCGGCGGCATCATGAACTTCGTCAACAACTTGATGGGCGTCGCTGCGCCCGTCGTCACCGGCTTCATCGTCGGCGCGACGAACTCCTTCACCAATGCATTCTTGATCGCGGGCGTCATCCTCGTGATCGGCATCGTCTCCTTCGTGTTCGTGATGGGCCGCATCGAGCCGATCGCCGAGCCGGACGATGGCGTGAAACAAGGACGAAGGTCCTTGGCCTGACGCCTATCCCGGGCAAGTGCGGCGCCTTTTTCCGTTTGCACTTGCTCGGGCTTCACCGATTCACCGACATCGGCAGTAAAAATTATCTAGTACTACTAAAAAAGATTGGAGCAATGATGAAAAGAACAACGATGGCGCTCGCGGCCTTGACGGCCTTGACGGGATTGGCAGCGCACGCGGCATGGGCGCAGAACAGTGTGACGCTGTACGGGATCGTCGACAACGGGCTTGCCTATCAAAACAACGGTACGACGCTCGGTTCGTCGGCGCCGGGGCACTCGGCCGTCAAGATGTCGACGGGCGTGTGGGCGGGCGATCGCTTCGGGTTGAAAGGCTCGGAAGACCTCGGCGGTGGCTCCAAGGCGATCTTCACGCTCGAAGCGGGTTTTTCGGCCGCAAATGGCACATCGCAATACGCGAACGGAATGTTCACGCGACAGGCTTGGGTCGGGCTGACGAACGCGGCGTACGGTACGCTAACGGCCGGCCGCCAGTACACCGCCTATTACACGTTGCTTTCGCCCTATAGCCCGACGACGTGGCTCACGGGCTACTTCGGCGCGCATCCGGGCGATATCGATTCGCTCGACACGTCTTACCGCACGAACAATTCGCTGGTCTACATGTCGCCGTCGTTCCATGGTCTGACGTTCGGCGGCTCGTATTCATTCGGCGGTGTACCGGGTAGCGTCAATGCCGGCTCGACGTGGAGCGCGGGCCTGCAGTACATGGCGGGACCGCTCGGGATCGCGGCCGCGTTCCAACGCGTCAACAACTCGACTCCTGGCGGCGGCGCGTGGGGCGCGAACTCGGCGACCTCGAACGGCGGCGCGCAAACGGCTGTGTCGTCGATCAACAACGGCTATGTGACGGCACAGGCACAGCAGCGCGTTGCGGTGACGGCGGGCTACAAGTTCTCGCCTGCGTGGGAAGTGACCGGCTCGTACTCGAACGTGCAATACATTCCGGGTGTCAACTCGACGTTCCGCAATACCGCGATCTTCAACACGGTGGGTGCGGTGGTCCACTTCAAGCCGACGGTGACGTGGGATTTCGGCGCGGGCTACGCGTACACGCGCGCGACGACGTCGAACGGCGTGTCGAGCAGCGCCAAGTATCAGCAGTTCACGCTGACGCAGTACTACTCGCTATCCAAGCGCACGGGCGTGTATGCGGCGCAAGCCTATCAGCGCGCGAGCGGCCAGACGCTGAACAACGGAGCGATTGTCGATGCAACGGCGTCGATTGGCGATGGTTTCAGCGGCAGTCCGTCGTCGACGCGTAATCAGATCGGCCTGGGTGTCGGTTTGATTCACCGGTTCTGATTGTCATCGATCGACGTATGCGCGGACGCCTAGCCGGATGAAAGGCTAGGCGTCTGCGCACGTTAAAGTTCTCGTGAGACTGGGCCGTCGATCAGCCGGCCATCTCCGCACGTTCCACCGTCACATTGCCCCGCTGGCCGAAGCGCGCGAGCACCGGCGCTTCGGCCAGCGCATCGGTGACGAGCGTCCAATCGCGCTCGAGCGGCGTCCAGTGCTGCTGGCTCGCGCGCTCCAGTTTGTCCGACGTGACCAGGACGAACACGCTCGCCGCCTGTGCGACGATGCATTCCTTCAGGAACGCCTGCTCCGCTGTTGCCTCGCACAGCCCGCGTCCCGCGACGACCCCATCCGCGCCGAGAAACGCCTTGTCGAAGGTCACGCGCGAGAGCGCCACCTGCGCCAGCGCGCCAAGTGTGCTCATGCTCGACGGCCGCACATCGCCGCCGAGCAGCGTCACGCGAACGTCGGCCAACGCCAGCGCGCCCACCGCGAGTAGATTGTTCGTCACGACATGCACTTCCGAGCGCCCGGCGAGGCAGCGTGCGAGCGCGGCGGTCGTCGTGCCGCCGTCGAGAAAGATCGTGTCGCCGTCCCGAACATGCCGCGCCGCCGCGCGCGCGATCGCTTCCTTCTGCTCCCGAAAGCTCTCGCGCCGCGTGTCGAGCGATTCCTCGGGCTCGTGCATGCCCACGGAAGCCGCGCCGCCATATGTGCGCACGATGCGCCGCTCCTCGGCGAGCGCGCGCAGGTCGCGCCGCACCGTCGCCTCCGACATGCCGAAGTGCTCGCAAAGCGCGGCGACATCGTTCATGCCGGACAGCACGGCCTTGAGCATCGCTTCCCGGCGTTTCTCGACTTTCATCAGGTTCCTTGAGTTCCGCGTGTCAATGGCGGCGACGCGCAGTGTAGCCCACCGCAGTGGCTCGTCCGATGCTCGTCGTCGCTTGCGACGTTCGTTCTTATTTTGACTGATTCGATCATTCAATCAGCCGAAGGCGCCCACTTCGATCAGTGTAAACACGCAGGACGGCTGGTTTGCGCAAAATCGCCCGGCGCATTACACTGCGTTTGATCGATTCGGTCAATGTGCGATCGAATCGAACAGAAACCATTGGAGACGCGTATGGCCCAAATTCACATCAAGCGCGCCGTCGAGCGCGTGCCAGGCGGGATGATGATCGTCCCGTTGTTAATCGGCTCGCTGGTTGCGACGTTCATGCCGGGCATGCCGAAATTCTTCGGCTCGTTCACCAGCGCGCTTTTCACCGGCGCGCTGCCCATCCTCGCGGTCTTTTATGTGTGCATGGGCGCGAGCATCAACGTGAAGGCGACGCCGTATCTGCTCAAGAAGGGCGGTGCGTTGTTCGCGACGAAGGTCGCGACCGCCATCGTCGCGGGCATCGTGCTCGGACATTTTCTCGGCGAGCAGCCGATCAGCTCAGGCCTGTTCGCGGGCATTTCGACGCTCGCCGTCGTCGCCGCGATGAACGACACCAACGGCGGCCTCTATATGGCGCTGATGGGCCAGTACGGCCGCTCCGAGGATGTTGGCGCGTACACGATCATGTCGCTCGAATCCGGCCCGTTCCTGACGATGGTCACGCTCGGCGTCGCGGGCCTCTCCGCGTTTCCGTGGCCGACGCTCGTCGGCAGCATCCTGCCGCTCGCGGTGGGCATGCTGCTCGGCAATCTCGATCGCGAGATGCGCGACTTCCTCGGCCGCGCGGTGCCGGTGATGATTCCGTTCTTCGCGCTGGCACTCGGCGCGGGCCTCGATCTGCACAAAGTCTGGCAAGCCGGCTTGCTTGGCATCGGGTTGGGGCTTGCGGTCGTCATCGTGACGGGCATTCCCCTGTACTTTGCGGATCGCCTGACGGGGGGCACGGGCGTCGCGGGCGCGGCGGCGGCCAATACCGCGGGCAACGCGGCGGCGGTTCCGGCGCTGATTGCGGCGGCGAACCCGGTCTATGCGGAAGCGGCGAAGACGGCGACACTGCTCGTCGCGGCGTGCGTGGTCGTAACCGCCATCGTGTCGCCGGTGCTGACGGCGACGATCGCCAAACGCGTGAGCGCGCGAGAGCAAGCGCGGGCATCGTCGAATCGGAAGGCACGCGAGGCCGCGTGATGAAGAGTTTGCTGATTGTTGCGGACGATCTCTCGGGCGCCGCCGATTGCGCGATTGCGTTCGCGGCGGCGGGTTTGAAAACCGTCGTGTCGCTCGATGCCAACGCCTCGGACGCGCACGCGGACGCGACGATCATTGCCGCCGACACCGACACGCGCCGCCTCACGCCCTCCGAAGCCGGCACACGAACGACGAGCGCATGGCAGGCGCTGAGCACGCCGGGGCGAAGGTTGTACAAGAAGATCGATTCGACTTTACGCGGCAATTGGACCGCCGAAGTCGCGGCGCTCGCACGGCTCGCGGGACCGGCGATCGTGGCCCCCGCGTTTCCGGCAACGGGGCGCACCGTGCGCAACGGCCGCGTGATCGTGCGCGGCGTGCCGCTCGAAGAGACGGACACGTGGAAGCTGGAGCACGCAGGGCGCGATGCGCAACTGCGCGTCATGCTCGAGACCGTCGGTCTGCGCGTCGCGCATGTCTCGCTCCATGCGCTGCGCGCCGCGCCGCAGGATGTCGCGACGATGATCGTGTCGGCGGCCGCTTCGGCCAACGGCACCGACGCGATCATCGTCGATGCCGAAACCAGCGACGATCTTGCCGCGCTTGCGCGGGTGACCGCATCGATAGGCGAGCCGTTCTTTTGGGTGGGTTCGGGCGGCCTTGCGCGCGAACTGGCCACGTTGCCGGATTTGTTCGACGAGAACACGGCTCGGAACGCAATACATTCGATCGAACCGACGCAAGGCCCGATCCTCACGATCGTTGGCAGCTTATCCTCAATCTCCGAGCGTCAGTGCGCGATGCTCTGCGCCGAAGCGCTCGTGTGCGAGATGATCGTGCCGCCGGCCGTGCTGCGCGAGGGCGCGCGGCATCCGGAATGGAAGCGATGGGATGAGCGCATCGCTGCCAACGTGCATAACCGGCAGGACGCTATCGTGCGCATCGGCCGCGACGACGCGTTCGATCCCGCCGAAGGAGCGTATCTCTCGGGCGCGCTCGCTGCGTTGATCGCGCCTTACTTCGACCAACTCGGCGGCCTGATTGCGACCGGCGGCGAAACCGCGCGCGCGGTCCTAGCCGCGGCGAACGTCGGCTGCCTCGAACTCGTGCACGAGATCGAAGCTGGCATCGCGCTCGGCCGGCCAACGGGCGGCCGCGGACCCTCCATCGTGACGAAAGCCGGGGCATTCGGCAGCGCGCATGCGCTGCTCGGCGCCTATCTGCATCTGCGCGGCGCGAACATCTCGATCGCGCGTTGAAAACCGATCTCACCCAGACGGAACATTATGAGCAACTATCTTCCCGTAATCGGCATCACGATGGGCGACGCGAGCGGCGTTGGCCCTGAGATCGTCGTCAAGAGCCTCACGCACGATGCGGTCTATCGACAGTGCCGTCCGCTCGTGATCGGCGATGCACGCCGTCTCGAGCGCGCGAACGAGATCGTCGGCGGCAGCGCGAAAGTGCGGCGCGTCAAGGACGCATCGGAAGCACGTTATGAACCCGGCACGATCGATTGCATCGACCTGCGCTTGATTCCGGACGATCTGCCCTTCGGCGAGCTATCCGCCGTTGCCGGCGACGCGGCGTATCAATACATCGTGCGCTCGGTCGAACTCGCGCAGGCGAAGAGAATCGACGCGATCTGCACAGCGCCGCTCAATAAGGAAGCGCTGCATGCGGGCGGCCACAAGTTCCCCGGCCACACGGAAATGCTCGCGCATCTAACGGGTGTCGACGAGGTGTCGATGATGCTCGTCGCGCCGCAATTGCGCGTGATCCACGTGACGACGCACATCGGCATCATCGATGCGATCCGCAAGATCGAGCCGGGCCTCGTGCAGCGTACGATCGAGCGCGGCAACGCGACGCTCGTCAAGGCGGGCATCGCGAAGCCGCGCATCGGCGTGTGCGGGATCAATCCGCATGCCGGCGAAAACGGCCTCTTCGGCTACGGCGAGGAAGAAGAGAAGATCATCCCGGCCGTGAAGGTACTGCAGGAACGCGGGCTGGACGTGACCGGCCCGCTGCCCGCCGATACGCTGTTTTATCGCGCGGGACGCGGCGACTTCGATCTCGTCGTCGCGATGTATCACGATCAGGGGCACGGTCCCGTCAAGGTGCTGGGGCTTGAAGCGGGCGTGAACGTGACGGTCGGGCTCGAAGTGATCCGCACGTCGGTCGATCACGGCACGGCGTTCGATATCGCGGGCAAGGGTATCGCTGATGAAGGCAGCATGCTGGAGGCGCTGCGACAAGGCGCGGAGTTGGCGACGCGGCGAGGTTGATTCTTGGCCGCAATTCGTTCACGCCGGCCAGTGGCTTGCCAAATCAAACGAGAGTTGGCGTTGATGGCGGATCGAAAGCAGATACACCGTGCTCTTGATCTGCGCGTACAGCAGCAGGTAGTGCGTCGTCACGTACTCGCGCAGTTCGCTGCCTTCGGCGAAGGCGTCGAGTTGCTTAGTTAGGCGAGCAATGCCGTTAGCCACCTCCACAGAGCGGGCAGGCCGCTCACGGAAGAGGCGGCCCATGCTAGGAAAACGCTCGAGATTAGGGATGACGGTATCCGTCAATTCGTCCAGCAGTACATCGAAAGCTTGCGGCGCCTGAGCTTCCAGCAGGAATGCTTCGATTTCTTCCAGGTTGCGCTCGAAATGGGCGGTGAGCTTGACGGTATGGCGCGCTGTCACGGTGCGACTCAACCCGTCAACCTGCTGCCCTGTTGGCGCGGCGGCGCTTGATGGCAGAAAGGGTGCTGCGAGCGTCACTTACCTTGCGTGCCGATACGTCCGCCAAGCCCTTACTTGCGTCTTCTACGAGCAACAAGTGGATGTGCTCGCGCTCCAACTGGTGGTAGTAATCCAGCCTCTGCGCGTCGATGATGGCTACGTAGCTCTCGCCGTTTTTTGTGACGATTTTCTCGGCCCCGGCCTTCACTTGATCGGCCAAGTCGGACAGATTGGCCCTAGCTTGGGACAGCGAGATTACATCGCTGGCTGAGATGGACATCGCGTACTCCTGTCTGGTCTGTACAGAATAACGTACATTCTACTGCAATTAGCCGAGCCGGCGGCTCCGCCGGCCGGGATCGCGCCGGCGAGCCACACAATCTCAGCTTTCAGGATCTGCGCTTCGGGTTGTCGAGTCTAGCCTTTGCGGGCGGCGTGCCGAACGAGTATCGTCAGGACCAAGGCTAGCCGCTTCGCAAAGACCACATCGATCGTTCGCGCCACGCCCATGACATCGCGTGTGCTTATAGCGGCGATCCGTGCCGGAACATCGGCACGATCGAAGCGACGAGCACTTCAGCCATGCTCCAATTGAAGCCTGTACTAACGAAGCCTGTACTAACGCGCTAGCCCTTTGCGGCCAAAGCGCGCGCAAGCATGAGTCGAATGTCGAAGTGTTAGCGCTTCATCCCTTCGAATGCGCTTGGCCTATCATTTGCTTCGCACTTCTTAACGTTTTTGTATCTGCGCAGTAGACAGGACCCACGCACGGAGAACGCAATGAGAATGCAAGGAAAGATCGCACTCGTGACGGGAGCGGGACAAGGCATCGGGCGCGCGGTCGCCGTGCGTCTGGCGCAGGAGGGCGCGAAACTCGTCATCAACGATCTTCGCGACGACAGCCGTGCCGAACAAACACTCGCGGACGTGCGCGCGGCCGGCAGCGACGGCTGCATCGTGGCGGGCGATATCAGCGTCACGGCGGCCAGCCGTCGATTGGTCGCGGAAGGCATCCAGAAGATGGGCCGCATCGACGTGCTCGTCAACAACGCCGGCGTGGAGCACAACGCGGGATTCCTCGATGTCACCGAAGAAGACTACGACCGCGTCCTCGACATCAATCTGAAAGGTGCATTCTTCATCACGCAAGCATTCGTTAGTCACTTGCGCGACACGCAGCGCGGCGGCCGTATCGTCAACATCAGTTCCGTCCATGAAGAATTGCCGTTTCCCCATTTCACGAGTTACTGCGCGAGCAAGGGCGGCATGAAGATGATGATGCGCAATCTCGCGATCGAACTCGCGCCGCTGGGCATCACCGTCAACAACGTCGCACCGGGCGCCATCGGCACGTCGATCAACGACCGCTTGCTGCATGATTCGGCCGAACTCAACGCACTGCTCGGCAACATCCCGCTCAAACGTCTAGGCAAGCCGCTCGACGTCGCCAACGCGGTGTTGTTCCTTGCGTCGGACGAAGCCGACTACGTGACGGGCTCGACGCTGTATGTCGACGGCGGCTTACTGTGGAATTACGCCGAGCAATGAGCATGACGATCGCTGCGGACAAAATGCTGGCAGGCGGTGGCGCTGCGCCGGACGTCGCGCACGTCGCGTGTGCCGACGTATTGACGCCGGCCGATCGCTATCAAGAATTATTCGTCGCGGTGCAGATGGGGCGCGTGTTCGACGACAGCAAATCGTTCGTGGATTGCGTGCCGCTGCGCGAGCCCGGCGAAATCATGCGGCGTTACCGCGCCGATCATGGGCTGCCAGGCTTCGATCTGAAGGGGTTCGTGCGGCAGTACTTCGTGCACGAGCGTGTTCCGGGCGTGCACTATGTGGCCGACCCGAGGCAGACGCTCGCGGCGCACATCGACGGGTTGTGGCCCGTGCTGAGCCGTCAACCGACCGAGCATCCGGCGTTGAGTTCGCTGTTGCCGCTGCCGCACGACTATGTCGTACCGGGAGGTCGTTTCAGCGAGATGTATTACTGGGATTCGTATTTCACGATGCTGGGTCTCGCGCAAAGTGGGCGGCACGATCTGCTGCGCAGCATGGCGGACAACTTTTCCTTCTTGATCGACCACTACGGGCACATTCCGAACGGCAATCGCACGTATTACCTGAGCCGCTCGCAGCCGCCGGTGTTCGCGCTCATGGTTGACTTGTTCGAGGCGCACGGCGTCAAGCGGGCGATCCGCTACCTGCCGCAGTTGAAGCGCGAGTACGCGTATTGGATGGAAGGCGCGGATGGACTGCCTCCGGGCGACGCTGTGCGGCATGTGGCCAGGCTGCCCGATGGGAGCCTGTTGAACCGCTACTGGGATGAGCGCGGCACGCCGCGCGACGAGGGTTATATCGAGGATGTCGGCACGGCCGCGAACGGCACGCGCCCCGCGTCCGAGGTCTACCGCGAGCTGCGTGCGGGGGCCGAGTCGGGCTGGGACTTCAGTTCGCGGTGGCTGGCCGATCCGAACGACCTCTCGACGATTCGTACGACGTCGATTCTGCCCATCGACCTCAATAGCTTTCTTTATAAGCTCGAGACTCAGATCGAGAAGCTGGCCCGCGTGCAAGGCGATGCAGCGACGGCCGATACGTTCGGCGCGCATGCCGCGGCGCGGCGACGTGCGATCGACCATTACCTGTGGAGCGAAAAAGACGGCGCATTCGTGGATTACGACTGGCAACTCGGCACGCAACGAAATGAGCTCAGCGCGGCACTCTCGGTGCCGTTGTACACGGGGCTCGCGACACGCGAACAGGCGCACCGCACCGCGCGCGCGTTGGAGGCGAGATTGCTGGCGCCGGGCGGCGTGAGAACGACCGAGCAAAAAAGCCCGCAGCAATGGGACCGCTCAAACGGTTGGGCGCCGCTGCAATGGATGGCCTCGCGCGGGCTGATTCGGTATGGCGAACACGCGCTGGGCCTCGATATCGCGCATCGCTGGCTCGCCACCGTGGCGGCCGTCTACGAACGGGAATGTAAGATAGTTGAAAAGTACGCATTGCATGCCGATATCGACGCCACTCAAGGGGGCGGCGGCGGAGAATATCCGCTGCAAGACGGCTTCGGCTGGACTAACGGTGTCGTGCGCAAGCTGCTCGAAGATCACCCCGGTCACCACGCGCGCCAGAGCCGTGCGGGTGAGCCGCGCCAAAAAAGCGAGGAAAGGCAGACGTAAAGATACCCCCGTCGGTCAAAGATCATGCCTTTTGCGCCAGTTTGAGGCTCCCCTATGCGCTTCTTGAAATTTCGCTCGTATCATCGGCACCACTAACAATCGGGGCGTCACGTCAGGAGCAGCTAATGAAAATCGATGCGGAAGCGTTCGCAAAAAAAATAATTCGGCGCGCGGCGGATTGGCGATTTCAGCGTTATCACCGGTTGCAAGCGACGTCTGTTCTTCGGACGCTCGAAACCTATCGAGGTAGGACAAACCCTATCGATCTCAAGCGAGCCGATGCCTATGCGCGCGATGTGCTCGGGCACTCATGCTATGCGCCGTGGCTGCACGTCTATTCGGCCGTCGCCGGACGTTTCAAGGAAGGCTGGATTCCCGACAATTACTACGGTCGCATCGTCGTGCCCAGCGTCAATGGCAAATATGGGAGAACGTCTAACCTGAAATCTCTGCAGCGGGCAACGTTCAATAGCGACGCGTTCCCCGACGTTGCATACTTCGCGAATGGGCTATTCATCGCGCCCGACGGTACGCCGATCGCGCCGAATTCGCTCGCGCGCCATCTGTTTGCTGAGTGCGATTCGCTCGTGTTCAAGGTCGACGACTCATTGCAAGGCAAGGGCATCTTCTTCTTCGACCGGCGCACGTTCGATCTCGAGAAGGTCAAGGCGCTTGGCAATGGCGTCTTCCAAAAGAAGATCGCTCAGCATGAGACGCTGGCTCGCTTTGCCCCGGGATCCGTTGCGACGTTGCGAGTCACCACGGCCGTGAATGACGCGGGCATTGCTTCGATGCGCTCCTGCTACCTGCGTCTCGGACGCATTGCGGATACGCATGTGCAGGCAACCAGTAACCTTCGCGTTTCCGTCGATTGCGCAACCGGCGAGTTGGCCGAAGAGGGATACCTCACCAACTGGACCGTGATTCGAGCGCACCCCGACAGCAATATTCCTTTCGCTGGTGCCAGGATCCCGGCGTTCGCGGATTGCCTGAGGACGGTACTGCAGCACCACGCCAAGGTGCCGTACGTTCGCTGCGTAGGATGGGACGTGGCCGTCGATGAAGAAGGCGGCGTCAAGCTCATGGAATGGAACGGCGGGCATAACGACATCAAGTTCAGCGAGGCTACGCACGGGCCATGCTTCGCCGATCTCGGCTGGGACCGGCTGGCGCGCAAAGCGGCACGGGAATCGAGCGCGGTGCCGGGGGCGGCAACGCATGGCTCCGAGGCGGGCAGCGTCCTCTGAAAGCGCGTGAGCCGGCGCGACCCGCGAGGGTTGCCCGGCTCGGATGATCACCTGACGCGCCAACGTGCGTCAAATATCAATCGACACCGTTCAGCGCATCGGACAACGCATTGATGAGGTTGTCGATTTCATGCCGCTCGGCGATGAACGGCGGCGCGAGTTGAATCGTGTCGCCGCCGTAGCGCACATAAAAGCCCTTCTTCCAGCAGTTCATCGCGATCTCGAAGGGGCGGCGCGCAGGTTCTCCGGGCTTGTGCTCGATCGTGATGCCCGCCGCGAGTCCGCAGTTGCGGATGTCGGCGATGTGCTTTTGCCCCTTGAGCCCGTGTACCGCGGCTTCGAAATGAGGCGCCAGGTCCCGCACGCGGCTCACGCCCGCTTCCTTCTCGAGCAGATCGAGGGCGGCCACGCCGGCCGCACATGCGATCGGGTGCGCCGAGTACGTATATCCGTGCGGGAATTCGACCATGTAGTCGGGGCCGCCCGCGGCCATGAACGTGTCGTAGATCTCCTGCTTCGCCACGACCGCCCCTAACGGTTGCGCACCGTTCGTGACTTGCTTGGCGAAGTTCATGATGTCGGGCGTCACGCCGAAAAACTCGGCCCCCGTCATGGCGCCGGTACGGCCAAATCCCGTGATCACCTCATCGAAAATCAACAAGATGTCGTGCGCGGTGCAAATCTCGCGCAACCGCTGCAAATACCCCTTCGGCGGCACGACCACGCCGGCGGAACCCGAGAACGGTTCGACGATGACGGCCGCGATGTTCGAGGCGTCGTGCAGTGCAATGAGATCGAGCAGACGGTCGGCCAGTTCGGCCCCATGCTCGGGCAAACCGCGCGAGAACTTGTTTTGCGCCAGTTGCGTATGAGGCAGGAAGTCGGCTTCGACGCCTTGCCCGAATAGCTTGCGGTTCGGGCCGATCCCGCCCACCGAGATGCCGCCGAAGTTCACACCGTGATAGCCCTTCTCCCGGCCGATCAAACGCGTCTTCGTGCCCTTGCCTTTGGCTCGCCAATAGGCGCGCGCCATCTTGAGCGAGGTGTCGGCCGATTCCGAGCCCGATCCCGTGAAGAACACATGGTCGAGGCCGGCCGGCGTCAATGCCTTGATCTTGTTGGCAAGTTCGAACGATCTCGGGTGCCCGAATTGGAATGCCGGGGCATAGTCCAGTTGCGCAGCTTGCCGGCTGATCGCCTCCGTGATTTCGGTGCGGCCGTGACCGAGGCCGCAACACCACAGGCCCGATAGGCCATCGAAAATCTTCCGGCCGTCGGCGTCGGTGTAATAGGCGCCTTGTGCCCCGACGACGATGCGCGGATCGGCCTTGAATTGACGGTTCGCCGTGAACGGCATCCAATGCGCCTCCAACCACGCGGCGTCGGTGCGCACGCCGTCCGGTCCTTGTTTCTGCACGGTCTTGATATCGGTCATATCAGTCATGTCGATTGGCGCGGTACGCCCCTCCTCGTTGAATATGTTGCGTATTGTTAGCCAGCCGATTAGTCTCTTCGATATCGCAATATCAATCTTTACTTTCCAATTCATGCAAGTAAAAAAGGCGAAGAGCCGTGCGCTGCTCGGGCAGCTCAGCGACATGGATTTGCGGCTGCTGCGCGTGTTCAAGGCGGTCGTGCAATGCGGCGGCATGGCGGCCGCCGAACTCGATCTGAACATCGGCATCTCAACGATCAGCCGGCACGTGAAGGATCTGGAAACGCGCCTCGGGCTCGTGCTCTGCCGGCGCGGCCGCGCGGGGTTCACGCTGACGCCCGAGGGCCAGACGGTGTACGAGGAAACGCTCATGCTGCTTTCGTCGATCGAGGCGTTTCGCAGCCGGGTCGACGGCATCCATGACAGGATGGGCGGCGAGCTGCATATCGCGGTGTTCGACAAGACGGCGACGAATCCGCAGGCGCGAATCGGCGACGCAATCAGGCAATTCGTCGACGATGCACCGGACGTGGCCTTGAACTTCCATGTGGCGTCGATCAACGAAGTGGAGCGGGGGGTCATCGACGGTAGTTATCACGTCGGCATCATTCCGGCACACCGGACATCCAAGACGCTCGCATATACGCACTTGTTCGACGAACAGATGCTGCTCTATTGCGGTACTGAGCATCCGCTCTTTGACGCACCGCACACGCGTTTGACTTGGACAGCGATCCGCAAGCACGCATTTGCCGGGCTTGGCTTCCATTCCCCGAATATGGAGATGACCCACCGCACCAAGATCACGCGTCAGGCGACGGCGTTCGACCAGGAAGCGATCGCGACGCTGGTCTTGTCAGGGCGGTTTTTAGGCTTTCTGCCGGATCACTACGCCGAGAGCTTCCAGCAGAAGGGGTTGATGCGTGCCGTTGCGCCGCAGCGCTTTCACTACGAATGCAGTTACGTGGGGCTCACCCGCCGGTCGCCGCGCCCATCGCGCGCGGCATTGTTGTTTCAGGCCTGCTTGGAAGGGGCCCATGCGGAAGTTCGGCCGTTTTAGCTGTGTGCCGAGCGTGACTTAAATCGCCGTTAACTACCGGGGATTCATCTTCTCGGCAACGAAATGCGATCAGCCGCGCGGCCATTGGACATTACGCAAACGAGCGGGACATTCGCCGCGGGCGTCACCCGCCGCGGCAAGGATTGCGGGCGGCTATGGCCGCGCAAACCGATGGACGGGGCGCGCCGCCGGTTTCTGTAACGGCGGGCGTAGCCTTGCGAAGCCTTGGTCGACATGAGGAGCCTGTTTATAAAATGGTGGCAATTACGTCGCGCGAATCGGGGCAGACGATTGGATGCCAGCTTTTCCTTTTGTGATAGTTCAGGCTCCACGGTCGCGCGGGAGAGCGACGTGCCACACGATATAAAAGCGGCGTGCAACACGCAAATCTACGATCGGTTGATCAGATTCGTACAAGGGGGTTAGCCGATCATCCTTCCGTATAGTGTGCGTTCGATATCGTGCGACCTAGACTGCTCTTATGAATGCGTGTGCCTCTGTCGTCCTGAAGACGCTGCGGTGTCCGACGCGGCGAGGAGTGCCGTATGGGTGCCGGCCGAACCGTTTCGATCGTCGACGATGACGAGGCCGTCCGACTGGCCGTAGCAAGCCTGGTTCGTTCATTGGGCTGGAAGGCCACGCTGTTCGCGTCGGCAGAGGAATTCTTGACGTCCGCGCACATCGGCGACACAACGTGTGTCATTTCCGACGCGTGCATGCCCGGGATGTCCGGCAGCGCGATGCACGATTGCCTCGTGCAGCTCGGCTATACGACGCCGGCGATTTTCATCACTGCGTTTCCGACGCGCGAACTGCGCGCGAAAATCGGCACGAAGGGCATCTTGGCCGTCGTCGAAAAGCCATTCGACGCGCACACGATCGAACATTGGCTCAAGGTTGCGCTGGGCGGGACGTGATGTTTGGCTTCTGCAATAGCGGTTTGGCGCGCAGCGCCTCCGATTTTCTAACGAGATCGGCCACCGAGCGTGCGCCCATCTTCCTCATGACTTGACCGCGGTGAATCTTCACGGTGATTTCGCTCAGATTGAGTGCCGACGCGATCTGCTTGTTCAGCATGCCGGCCACGACGTATTCCATGACCTCACGTTCACGCGGTGTCAGCGATTCGTAAGAAGTGCACAACAAGGCGATCGATTGTTCGGCGGCGAGGCGCTCGCCATCGCGCGTCAAGGCGCTTGAAACGGCGTCGAGCATGTCTTGATCGCGAAACGGTTTAGCTAGAAAGTCGATGGCGCCGGCTTTCATGGCTTTCACTGTCATCGCGATGTCACCATGCCCCGTCATGAATACGATCGGGATGCGCACGGTCGTTTTCGCCAACTCTTCCTGAAACGCGAGCCCGCTTTCGCCGCGCAGTCGCACGTCAAGCACGAGGCAGCTCGGCGCTTCTTGTTTCGGGAATGCCAGGAAGCCTTGTGACGATTCGAACGTTTCGACGCGCAGTCCGACCGAACGAAAGAGGCTGCTCAACGCCAATCGGATCCCTTCGTCATCGTCCAATACATAGACGATCCGCCGTTGATCGGAAACCGAGTTCATCCCACGCGCTCTCCCGAGGTTTTCCTCTGATGTTTGAAAATGCGTGACCATCGTCAAACGGAAAGGCATTCTACGCCTACGCATCTGCGTAACTGTGTCCAGTATATGCACGGTGCGTTAGTATCGCGCAGCAGGCTCATTCGACGAGCGGTGATTTGGGGTTGCCTTCGATGATGGTCGATCGACTCCCGCGGGATGGGGGAGCGACAAGCGCGACATGTTTTCCCGGTAGTGCGGGCGGCCCGGTGCGCGGCCCGTATCGGCACATCTGGCAACGCCCGTGAAACTCTCGCTACCTCAGTCCCTCACCGCGCAATTGGCGCTCGTCGCGTCGTGCCTAGCCGCGCTGATGATCGCGCTTGGCGCCACGATGATCTACTCGTTGACCGGTTCGGCACACGCGCTGCGCCAATTGGCCGAAGATCGGCTTGTACGCTTGCAGGACGCACAGGACCTGGCGCAGCAAACGTTGACGATCGAACGCATGGCGCTGCAACTACCGAGCGAGAACACTGCGCAAGCCGTACGTGAGACGCAACGGCAGATCGTCGAACATCTGACGTCGTTCGACCGCCTCGTCGACGCGTTGGCCGCCGCGACTCCGGCACACGAAGACGCGGACGCTGGCACGCTCGCACTGCACCGATCGGGCCAGCGATTTCGCAACACGGTCAATGTCGCGGCGCAAATGCGTGAAACGGCGCTCGCCATCGGTCCCGCGGTGCGGCCCACCGGGTCGTTGTCGAGCTTGGACGAGCAATTGCACCGGCAGGCCAACGCACTCGCCGTAGCGGCCCACCAACAATCCGATCATTTCACCAGCGAATACCGCCATGCCGTTCAAGATCTGGCCGATCGATCCGATCGCACGCGCCGCTGGGTCATCGGCGAAGTGGGGATGAGCTTGCTGCTGGGCTGGCTTATCGCTCATCTATTTCTCGCCCGTCACGTATTTGGGCGGTTGCACCGCGTTAGCCACAGCTTGCGGTTCGGCGATGAGGACGGCCACGCCGGCGTGCCCGTGCGAGGCCGTGACGAGATCGCCGACATGGCGCGCGCGGTCGAGCAATTTCTCGAAGATCGGCGGCAACGCAAGCAGGCCGAGGACGCGTTGAAAGTGCTCAACGCCGAACTCGAGGAACGCGTCGCACAGCGCACCTGCGAACTGAGCATGGCGCTGTCGGGACATATGGCCGAGGTCGCCACTCGACAGCGCGCCGAAGAAGCCGCACGGGCGAGCGAGCACTTTCTGAACAGCATCATCGAGAACATTCCGGACATGATCTTCGTGAAGGATGCGGCGACGTTGCGCTTCGTGCGTTTCAACCGGGCGGGGGAGCAACTGCTCGGTTACCGTCGCGAAGAGCTCCTCGGCAAGTCCGACCATGACCTATTTCCCGCGCAAGAGGCTGAGTTCTTTGTTGCGAAAGACCGCGATGTACTCCAATCGAGGAGGTTGGCCAACGTTCCGGAAGAGCCGATCCTCACGCGATATGGGCCGAGGCTGCTGCATACGATGAAGATCCCGATCGTCGACGTGCATGGTGAGCCTCGGTTCTTGCTCGGTATTTCGCGCGACATCACGGAAAGTAAGCGTGCGGAGGCCGAATTGCGCGAGAGCGAGCGGCGCTACCGCGAGGTGCAGACGGCGCTCGCGCACGCCAATCGCGTCACCACGATGGGGCAGCTCATGGCCTCCATCAGCCATGAGATCAAGCAGCCGATCGCCGCGAGCACCACCGATGCGCAGGCGGGGCTGCGTTGGTTGCGTGCGCAGCCGCCGAATTTGCGCGAAGTTCGGCAAGCGTTCGAGCGAATCGACAAGGATATGAAGCGCGCTAGCGAAGTCATCAATGGTATTCACGGCCTCGTCAAAAAGAACCCGCCAACGATGGAACGGCTGGGCGTGAACGAGGCGATCGACGAGGTGATCGCGCTCGTGCGCAGTGAAATCGCGAAGAACGGCGTCTGCGTGAAAACGCAGTTGACGCAAGATTTGCCTTCGGTGCGGGCCGACCGAGTCGCGCTGCGGCAGGTCATGTTGAATTTGATCCTCAACGCGATCGAGGCGATGGGCTCGGTCGAGCATAGAGCCCGAGATTTGACTATCAACACGGCGAAGCGGGGCTTGCACGCCGTCGTCGTTACCGTCGGGGATTCAGGGCTTGGCCTCGCGGTAGACGACATGGAGCGGCCGTTCGAGCCGTTTTATACGTCGAAGGCCAGCGGAATGGGCATGGGGTTGTCGATTTGCCGGTCTATCGTGGAAGCGCACGGTGGGAAGCTGTGGGCGAGTGCGAACGTCCCGCGCGGTGCCGCGTTTCATTTCACTGTGCCGGTTCACGCGAGCGATGCCTCCCCCGCGTGACGAACCTAATTGAGCGCGCCCACTTTGATTCCTGGACGCTCGGAGCGTAAGGAGAATGGGCGCTCGACACACACGAACAGCGCCGCACATACGACGATCGTAAGTAGATAAAGCGGCACGAGCAGTTCGATCGTCAGCATCGTCTCATGCCCCGTCGGGCGGCGCCAATGCGTCAACGCGAGAAACGCGGCCTTGAGCACGAGCCCATGCAACAGGTAGTACGAGTAGCTCATGTTGCCGAGCCATCTTAGCGGCCATGCGGACAGCCAACTCGACAGTGTCCACGATGATGTCGATGTCGGCGTATTGAAGCACGCGAAGCAAAAGAGGGGCAACGTGACGACCATCAACGCGACATGCGCTGCATCATCGAGCTTATGCGTGCCAGTGGTAATCAACATCGACGCGAATGCGCCAAGCAGCGCAAGCGGTGCAACGAAGGGTAAGCGGATGCGCTCGTCTTTCACCTCGTACAAGACCACCCCACCGAAAAACATGATCGCGCGTATGGGGCCGCCGAAGACGCTCGACACGAGAATGCCGATCGCCGCGAGCGCGAGAAACAGCGCGATCCGTTGGCTGCGACGCCACCGATAGAGTCCCAACCCGACCACCAAAAGCGGGATGACCGCGTAATAAAGCATCTCGTAGCTGAGCGACCACGCCACTGTGATCAGCGGCTCGATCGGAAAAAAGCCCGGTAGCAGTAACAGATTCTCCGCGATATACAGCAGGTCATGCCCAAGCCCTGCCTGGATCTTGCTGCTGTGCGGAGTCGCGAGCGCTAGCGATAGATAGACCGCAAAAACCGCCAAAAATGTCGGGTAAATCCGCCTAATTCTGCGCTTCATAAATTCGGCGTATTGAGGGCGCTTGAGTGCTGCCCCGTAGATGAGATATCCGCTCAGGACAAAGAAAAGGTCGACGCCGATACTTCCCATTTCACGCAACGCATGCATGATGGGTGCCAGGCCGGATTGCGATGCATAGGGCAGGAATAGCACCGAATAGTGAACGAAGAATACCGCCGTGACGGCGAGCCCGCGCATGCCTTCCATGCTGCGAATGTTGCCGCGTTCGCCACGACTCAACTCGAACGTATCGTGAAACCACTTCCAGATGATCGACATTCGCTTCTCCAGAAAGGCGATTGCGGCTGGCTTGTAGGGGAAATGACAGTCAATGAGCGTGCCACGGGCGTGCCGATATACCGGCACGCGGTATTGCCGTAGCAGATGAGGCTTGCTCGTATCGAGACCTACGTCGCATGCACCGTACGCATACATCTACGTGCAAATGACGAATTTCCCCCGTCGGCTGCGCGCTGCAAGCCCTTGGCGATCAGTGCGTTCGCCTGACGCGCACGCACTGAACAAGTGTGGTCTGATTGGTAGACGCAGAACTACTTCTGATTGGGGATGGATTATTCGTTGTCTGTGTTTTTTTCGTCAAGGGACGATACAAACTTTTACGGAAACACGCTGACGGATTTTTTGATCGCCGAACGGATTTATCAATCCCTTTACTACGAAATGCGTGAAGAAATTGTGAAAGGGAAAGCCGCGTCGAGAAAGGGATCGGATCTTGCACGATTCATAGCCGGCCGGCTCGCTCACGAACCTTGAAGCACGCCAAGGCGGGCGAGCCGGGCCGGCTGCGGCATCGCCTCGCCGGCGATCCAGCGCAACGCCTGAGCCGCTTCCTCCGCACTCACCGCGACACCGTTCCCGAGCGCTTCGCACGGCACGAACATGGATGTCGCGTCGTCGACCGCGCAGGTTAGCGCGGCCACCGCCGCAGGGCTTGCGGCCCGTCGAGGCCCCGCATTCGAGTAGCCGCCGGCTTTCGCAAACGGCGTCAAGCTGCCGCTTGCGACGAGGAACAGGAGGTTCTGCAAGATCTCCCGCCGGTTGCGGTTGGCGCCGGACAGTCGCGCGACGATCTCGCCGATGCGCATCGCCCCTCGCTGCATCAACGTGCGCAAATCGGCGATAAATTCAGGCTGAAAACTCACTGCGCCGCGCGGTATCGTCACGCGCGTGTCGATGCGCTCGATATCGGACGTGCAGCCGATGGCGACCTCTTCCAAATGATGCAGCGCCTGAGCCGGCGATGCGTTCGCGCGCGCGCCGCGAGCGAACACATCGCGGCGAAAGCGGCGATTTACGGCGAAATCCTCGGCGAGATGCCGCAGGCGCGCGTCGGGCAATGCTGCAATCGCCTCGGCCGCCTGACGGTCCATCAGCAGCGTCGGGTGATTGTCCGCGAGCGTCGCGCTGCCTACATAAGCGAGGCCCGCCTCCGCCATGTCGTCGATGACGTCTACCGAGTAATGGATCTCCCAGGTTGGGTTCAGGTACTCGTGCGCGAGGTAGTCGAGCGGGCTCTTCGCAAGCGCCGCCAAAGCCTCGGCGACGCTCGGGTTGTCGCGGAAATAGCGAAGGCTCGGATTGCCGAGCGCTTGCATACCCGCGACCGCGCTGCTCGTGCGAGCTGCGATGCCGCCCTCGGCTGCCTGTGCCAATTCGAGCATCAGCTTGCGCAGCGGCGCCTCGGCCGACCAACCCGGCTGGCAGTTGTAGCTGACGTAGACGAGCCCGCCGTCGGCGAGCAGACGTGAGATCAACTGCCGCACCACGCGCCGGATGTTCGCATCGACCCAGCTATAAATGCCGTGCATCACGATGAAGTCGAAGGGCGGGAGATCCATTTCCAACAGCGCCTCGAAGCTCGCCTCGTGAAACACGACGTTGCCGATTCCAAGCCCCGCCGCGCGCCGCCGGGCGGCTTCGATATGAGCCGGATTGAAATCGCAAGCGTGAAATTCGCCGTGAGGAAAGGCTGCGGCGTTGATGACGGTCGAGTGCGCGAAGCCACAACCGAGGTCGAGATAACGCAGCGGCCGGCCAAGGTCCTTCGGGCGGACGCCGCCCAGGACACTGGCGTAGGTGAGCCACGCGGGGGAGAGCTCGCGATGGAAGCGGTCCGGGAACGTGACGTCGCTCAGGTAGCCGGAGGAAGGATCGGAGGCTTGCATGGAATTGAAATTGACCGCGCGAGCTTAGTATGGTGCCACACGGATCGGTGAATTCCCTATGTCCGCGCGCTTCGAGCGAGGCGAGGCGCGTGCAGCGACGCGCCCCCCGGTCGTCCCAGCAGCCTCGAAAGCCGCGCCGCTAAAGGCTCACCCCTGAGCCACGCTCTGCGCCAGGTTTTCAACGAGCGCTCCATACACTGGGCTCATAACCGGAGGTATGGGAAAGGGCGAAGAAAATGTATCGGGATGCGTTCGATTGGCTTGGTACGCTTCAAGCCATGCAATAGACAGCAATCAGCGATTGGCCACCGCGTGAAAAGCGCCGAGCACTGCGGCCGGTGGATTAAAAAACGACGAGACCAAGGATGGTCGCTTCGACCGAGGGTTACCTAATCGCAGCCTTCGATTTCTTGAATTTGCCAGTTGGGATGAAAGCATGCCCCCGAATCTGACGTTCGCACCGCAGGACGTTGCCCCGCCCGGCGCGATCGATGCGCAAGTCGTCTCGCCGATAGCCAATTCGATTGCAGCACCCGGCACCGAGATCCTCAAGGTCAACCGTCTCTCCAAAATTTTTGGTCCCAAACCCGAGCGTGCGGCCGAAATGGTCAGGCAAGGCCTCGGACGCGACGAAGTGTTCAAGCGTACGGGCAACATGGTTGCCGTCAACGACGTCAGCCTCAGCGTCAAGTCCGGCGAGATTTTCGTCATCATGGGCTTGTCGGGCTCCGGCAAGTCGACGCTCGTTCGTCTCCTGAACCGGCTCATCGAGCCGACGTCGGGTCAAGTCATTCTCGAAGGCCGCGATATCGCACCGATGTCCACGGTGCAATTGCGCGATGTCCGCCGTCAGAAGATGGCGATGGTGTTCCAGTCGTTCGCGCTGCTGCCCAATCGGACGGTGCTCGACAACATTTCGTACGGGCTCGAAGTGGCCGGCATGAAAAAGTCCGAGCGCTACGACATCGCACGCGCCGCGCTGACGCGCGTCGGCCTCGGCTCGTACGAAAAGCTCCTGCCCGTCGAGCTGTCGGGCGGCATGCAGCAGCGCGTCGGTCTCGCGCGTGCGCTAGCGGTGAACCCTTCGGTGCTGTTGATGGACGAGGCTTTCTCCGCGTTGGATCCGTTGATTCGCCACGAGATGCAAAGCGAGTTGCTGCGCCTGCAAAAGGAAGAGCAGCGTACGATCGTCTTCATCTCTCACGACATCGAAGAAGCGATCAAGATCGGTGGCCGCATCGGCATCATGAAGGATGGCTGCCTCATCCAGGTCGGCACACCGGCCGAACTGATTCAATCGCCGGCCGACGATTACGTCCGTGACTTCTTCCGCCATGTCGACGTCTCTCGATTCCTGAAGGCATCCGGCCTGCTGACCGGTATAGACCGAGGACTGATTGCTTGCGACGTGGCTACACCGGCCGAGCGCTACCTCAATCAACTGATCGACAGCGGCGCCGAGTGCGGCTACGTCTGCGACGAAGCGGGACGTTACCAAGGCGGTGTCACGCCTGCGTCGCTGCACAAAGCCGGCGCGCGGCCGATCCGAGACGCGTTGATCCCGGATCTGAAAGCGGTTCCGCTGGACGCCGATCTGCACGATCTCGCGGCGATTGCCCTGGGTCAACAACATGATGTGCCAGTCGTCGACCCGCTCGGGAAACTCGCAGGCGTCGTGTCATGCCGCACGATACTGAAACAAGTGATGGAACGGAGAGCAGCATGAATAACTCGTCGGTGATCGGCTCGTTTGCAGAGGATGCGGTCAATTTCCTCTTCCATCATTTCCGGGGCGGGTTCGATGCTTTTTCAGCGGGGCTCGGCGCGGTGGTGAAGCTGCTCGAGGATGGGCTTGGCGCGGTTCCGTTCATCGCCATGTTGGTCATCTTCGTTGGGCTCGCTCTATGGCGTCGGGGCATCGTCTTCGCGGTGTTCGTCGGCCTGGCGCTGCAGGCCATTCATTACATGGGCTTGTGGACACAAACCGTATCCACTCTCGCCCTCGTTATTGCCGCGACGTTCTTCAGTCTAGTCATAGGCGTGCCGCTCGGCATCTGGGGAGCACGCAATAGGCGCGTGGAAGTGATTCTGCGTTCGCTACTTGATTTCATGCAGACGATGCCGGCGTTCGTCTATCTAATTCCGGCCGTAATCTTGTTCGGCTTGGGCCGCGTGCCGGCCGTCATCGCAACGGTGGTCTTCGCGATGCCGCCGGTGGTGCGGCTCACGACCCTAGGCATTCGGCAGGTTCGAGAAGAGCTGCTGGAAGCAGGCCGCTCGTTCGGCAGCACCGACGCGCAACTTCTTTGGAAGATCCAACTGCCCAATGCGCTGCCGTCGATCATGGCCGGAGTGAACCAGACCATCATGATGGCGCTTTCGATGGTCGTCATTGCCTCGATGATCGGCGCGGGCGGCCTTGGCGAGTACGTGCTCAGCGGCATTCAACGCCTCGACATCGGAATCGGATTCGAAGGCGGCTTGGGCGTCGTGCTGCTTGCGATCGTGCTGGACCGCTTGACGGAAAGCTTCGGCATGAAGGCGAAAAAGAAGTCGAAAAAGTTGACGCGGGCAGTCAAGCCGGGAGCGAGCGGCGCGGCAGGTACCTAACGCGGATGGCGCTTGTAGGGCCGGCCGCTGCGATCGGCGGCCCGGGAGTCGATCTCGCCGATCGACTCAATGGAGGAGCAGGGGCGGGCACCCAATGCGCGAATAGCGACATCCGTCGAATGTTGATTATCTCTTTGAGAACTAAGGAGTCCTAAATGAAATTCAGTTTGTTGAAGTCGCTTCTCGCGAAGCTGGCGATATCGACGGTTGTCGCTGTAGGAATCGGCGGTGCGCCCGCGATGGCAGTGGAACCCTTGAAGATCGCGGTGACAAATTGGGCTGACGTGTTGGCCGTGGCCAACGTCGCCAAGTATGTGCTCGAGAACGATCTCAAGCAGCCCGTCAAATTCGTTCAGGCCGACATCGGTATCCAGTATCAAGGTGTTGCGCGCGGCGATCTGGACATCATGGTCGGCGGCTGGCTGCCGGTTACGCACGCAACGTACTACGCCCGCTACAAGAACGACATGGACGATGTAGGCATCATCTACACGGGCGGCAAGAACGGCTGGGCCGTCCCGGCCTACATCCCGGAATCCGAGCTGTCGTCGATTTCCGATCTGAACAAGCCTGAGGTCAAAAGCAAGCTCAACGGCACGATTCAGGGCATCGAGCCCGGCGGCGGTTTGATGCAGGCCTCGGAAAAGACGATCAAAGCCTACGATCTGAACGGCTACAACCTGCAAGCGTCGAGCGAAGCCGGGATGTTGGCTGGGGTGTCGCGCGCCTATCAGTCGAACCAATGGGTCGTGGCGACGGTGTGGAGCCCGCACTGGCTCTTCCAAAAGTGGAAGATGCGCTACCTGAAAGACCAGAAGGGCACGCTCGGTGGCGAAGAGCAAATCCATGCCTTCGCATCGAAGCAGTTCGCAAGCAAGTTTCCGCGTGCTGACGTCTTCTTCAAACACTTCAAGTTGACGCTCGCCGACGTCGAAGCGATCGAATTCGAAGGCAACGCGAAAAACGACTACGCGACCGCGGCAAAAAAATTCGTCGACGCGCACCCGGAGAAACTGAAGGCTTGGATGCAGCAGTAAGTCGAACGTTTGAATCCGTGAATCGATGGGCCGCAGATGTTCACGGACTGCCTTCGATAGGGATGACGGCGGGCGAGAGAGCGTCCGCCGAGTCAATGATCGTCGCGGCCCCTCGCGGGGCCTGCGTCACACGATTGATTTCGGGAGTGAGCAGTGAACGAACATGCGCGCTTTTTTTCTGAAACGCTGCAGAGCCGTGACCCAGTTATCGCGTCGGAGATCGCGCTGGAGTTGCGCCGTCAGCAAACGCAGATCGAGCTGATCGCTTCCGAGAACGTTGTCTCGGCTGCCGTGATGGAGGCGCAAGGCACGGTGCTGACGAACAAGTATGCGCAAGGATATCCGGGCAAGCGCTATTACGGCGGCTGCGAGCACGCCGACCGCGTGGAGGCGCTGGCCATCGATCGCGTGAAGGCGCTGTTCGAAGCTGAATTCGCAAATGTACAACCGCATTCGGGCGCGCAGGCGAACAGTGCGGTCATGCTCGCGCTCGTCAAACCTGGCGACACGGTCATGGGCATGTCACTCGATGCAGGCGGGCACTTGACACACGGGGCGCGCCCCGCGTTGTCCGGCAAATGGTTCAACGCGGTGCAATACGGCGTGAGCCCTGAAACTTATCGCATCGATTACGACAAGCTACGCTCGCTCGCACAAGAGCATCGCCCTAAGCTAATCATTGCGGGGTACTCGGCGTACCCGCGTGCACTCGATTTCGCGGCGTTCCGCGACATTGCGGAGAGCGTCGGCGCGTTGTTGATGGTCGACATGGCGCATATTGCCGGCATCGTTGCGGCGGGACGGCACGAGAACCCCGTTCGCTATGCGGATGTCGTGACGTCGACGACGCACAAGACGCTGCGCGGCCCGCGCGGCGGCTTCATTCTCACGAACAACGGCGACATCGCCAAGAAGATCGATTCCGCGGTATTTCCGGGATTGCAGGGCGGCCCGCTCATGCATGTCATTGCCGGCAAGGCCGTGGCATTCGGCGAAGCGCTGCGCCCGGAATTCACGGCCTATATCGACCAAGTCCTGCGCAACGCGCAAGCGCTCGGCAACGTACTGAAGGCCGGCGGCCTGAGCCTCGTGACGGGCGGAACCGACAACCATTTGCAATTGGTCGACCTGCGCCCCAAGAGGCTTACAGGCACGCAGGCCGAGAAGGCGCTCGAGCGCGCCGGCATCACGTGCAACAAGAACGGGATCCCGTTCGATACCGAGAACCCGACGGTGACCTCGGGCATTCGGCTCGGCACGCCAGCCGGTACGACGCGCGGATTCGGCACGGCCCAATTCGAACAGATCGGCGCAATGATTCTCGAGGTGTTGTCGTCGCTCGAGCGCGAACCGGCCTGTAGCGGGCAAGTTGAGCGCGCGGTGCGCGGCCGTGTGAGAGATCTGTGCGGCCAATTCCCGATTTATTCGCATGCGGTGGACGTCGTGTGACGCCGGTCCTGGCAGAGCGCCCGCAGCGGCGTTCGAATTTCCTCTTTTTCAAAACGACTGACGAGAGATACTGAAATGAGCTTCGAAGGTGTACATACTCCGCTCGTGACGCCGTTCAACGCAGACGGCGAGATTAATCACGATTTGCTCGGCAAGCACGCGGCCGACCTCGCCGGCCGGCTGTCCGGTCTCGGTGTGGGCGGCACCACGGGCGAATACTACGCACTGAGCTTTGAGGAGCGAGTGCGGACCTTCAACACGGTTGCGGCGGCAGCGGGTGGAAAGACGAACCTGAACGCGGGTATCAACGCGACCACGACGCGCGAAGTCATTCGTCTGGGGCAGGAAGCGAAGCGTGCGGGCATCCCCTCGTTGCTGGTTGCGGCGCCCTACTACGCGCAGCCGACGCAAGCGGAACTGCTGGCTCATATGCTGAAGGTGGACGACGCGCTCGACATGCCGATCATGCTTTACAACTTCCCTGCGCGCACCGGAACGGCGATCGGCGATGAAGTCTTGGAGAAGCTCCTCGAACGTCCGAACTTCGTTGCGATGAAGGAGAGCACCGGCGACATCGCGCATCTGCACCACCTCGCCACGCATTACCAGGACAGACTGACGTTTGCCTGCGGCATGGACGATCAGGTGCTCGAATTCTTTGTTTGGGGCGCGAAGAGCTGGTATGCGGGGGCGGGTAACTTCCTGCCTGAAATTCACATGGACCTGTACGATGCCTGCGTCAAAAAGGGGGACTTCGCGCTCGGCCGAAAGCTGATGATGCAACTGTTGCCCGTGTTGGAAGTGCTCGAGCGTGGCGGCAAATTCATTCAATACGTTCGCTACGGCTGCGAGCTGGCAGGCAAGCCGGTAGGTGTCGCTCGCGAGCCGCTCGGCACGCTGACGGACGATGAACGTAGCGAGTTTGCGAAGCTCGTGAAGCCGTTGTTGCGCAACGCTCAATAGAATCGCTTATTGGCTCACTAGCATGGCCTCGAAACTTGAATTCGCGCGTTTCCCCGCTCCCGACGGAGTGAATGGATGGTGGGAGAGCTTGCCGCCCGCGGCGGCGCCCCAGGCGGTGGCCTCCGACGGGCGATACGATTGGGTCGTCATCGGCGGGGGCATTACGGGGTTGTGCGCCGCTTGCCGGTTGGCGGAGCTTGCGCCCGATGCCTCGATTGCCTTGGTGGAGGCAGACCGGATAGGGCGCACGACCGCGGGGCGCAATTCCGGTTTTTTTGTCGATTTGCCGCACGATATCAGCAGCGAAAGCTACTCGCGCAGCGTGGAAGCCGACAGGGCCGACGTGCGGTTCCAACGGCATGGCATCGACTATGTGCGTTCGATCGTGCGTCGGCAGGGCATCGATTGCGATTGGCGCGATGACGGTAAATTTCACGCGGCAGTCAACAAGAAGGGGCAAGCGGCGCTTTCGCACTTCGCGGATGGTCTGCGCCGGATTCAAGAGCCGTTTGAATGGCTCGACGAAGTCGCGATCGCCAAAGTCACAGGTACTCGCTTCTATCGCGGTGCGCTGTTCACGCCCGGTTGCAGCACGGTTCAACCGGCGGCGCTGATGCGCGGTCTTGCGGCCACGCTACCGGCGAATGTAAAAGTCTTTGAAATGAGCGCGGTGAAGGAGATCGAGGATCGCGGCGACGCCAAGGTGTTGACCTTCGCTCGCGGAAAGTTCACGGCCCGGCGCGTCATTCTTTGTACGAACGCTTATGCCGCGACATTCGGGGGCCATCCGAATGGTCTGCTGCCCGTCTATACGTTCGCATCGCTGACGCGCGTGATGAACCCGGATCAGATCGCGAGGCTCGGCGGCTCGCGGTCATGGGCGCTCATTCCCGCCGATCCAATGGGTACCACCGTTCGCCGCTTGGCGAGCGACCGCATTTGCGTGCGTAATCACTTTGCGTTTAGGCCAGGCCTCGAAGTATCGCACGGCGACCTCGCCAAGGCGAAGAGCCTGCATCAGCGCTCATTCGACCGGCGCTTTCCGATGCTCGAAAACTTGGAGCTCGAATACACCTGGGGCGGGCCGCTGTGCTTGTCCGCCAACAATGGCGCATTGTTCGGCCAACGAAACGACGGCGTGTTTGAAGCCATCGGGTGCAATGGCCTAGGCCTCAGCAGAGGTTCTGCCTCGGGCAAGCTCATTGCGGAGTACGCGCTCGGGCAATCAAACGATCTTATTCGTCAACTTCTGAATCAACCGCATCCGCGTTCGTTGCCCGCGCGCCCAATTACCGACGTAGCCGTATCGGCGGCGATCTGGGTCAAGGAATTCACGGCAGGCGCCGAACTTTAATTCATAGAGGGAAGACAATGGCGACTTATCAGCAATGGAAGAAAACGGCCCAAGCGCTGCGCCTCGATGGCCGCGCATTCATTGCCGGGCAACGATGCGCTGCTGCATCGAGCGAAACGTTCCCCACGCTCAATCCATCGAACGGCAATGTATTGGCCGACATTGCCAAATGCGATGCGAAGGACGTCGACCGGGCCGTCGTCGCGGCCAGGCAGGCATTCGAAAGCGGCGTGTGGTCGAAGACGACGCCTTCGGAGCGAAAGGCCGTCCTGCTGCGCCTTGCACAATTGATCGACGAAAACGCTGACGAACTTGCGCTGCTCGAAGCGCTCGAAGCGGGCAAGCCGATCAGCGAATGCCTCTCGCTCGATATCCCCGAATCGGCGGCATGCATCCGCTGGCACGCGGAAGTGACCGATAAGCGCTACGACGCCCTGTCTCCTTCGGGCCCGAGCGTCGTCAGCATGATCACGCGTGAACCGATTGGTGTGGTGGGCGCGGTGCTGCCTTGGAATTTCCCCGCGCTCATGCTCGCTTGGAAAATCGGCCCCGCGCTTTCCGTCGGCAATAGCGTCATCGTCAAGCCCGCCGAGCAAACGTCGCTCTCGACACTGCGCATCGCCGATCTCGCATTGGAAGCGGGCGTACCGCCAGGGGTCTTGAGTGTCGTTACGGGCTTGGGTGAAGGGGCGGGGCAGGCCATCGGGCAACACGCCGATATCGATCTAATCGCGTTTACGGGCTCGACGGAGACGGGCAAGCGCTTCCTGCGTTATTCGGCCGACACCAATCTGAAGCGCGTCGTGCTCGAATGCGGCGGAAAGAACCCTCAAGTCGTGCTACCCGATGTCGCCAATCTCGATGCGGTTGCGCAGAACGCCGTGGCTGCCGCGTTCTGGAACATGGGCGAGAACTGCAGCGCGGGATCGCGCATCCTCGTGCCGGCTTCGATAAAGGCGAGTTTGCTAGAAAAGGTTCAAGCAGTGTTGGAAGGCTGGAAGACGGGCGACCCGCTCGATCCCGATGTGAAACTCGGTTCGTTGATCGAACGGCAGCACTATGAAAAAGTGCTGGCTCACATCGAGAAAGCGAAGGCCGAGGGCGCGAACTTGGTGTATGGCGGCAAAGCCGCGCTGACCGAGAGCGGCGGGTGGTTCGTCGAACCGACGATCTTCGATAACGTGACGCCTGACATGACGATCGCGCGCGAAGAAGTCTTTGGCCCCGTCCTTTGCTTCATCGAATACGGCGACGTCGAGGAGGCCGTGGGCATCGCGAACGACACGTGTTACGGCCTGGCTGCGTCGCTGTGGACGGACAACGTCAATCAGGCGCATAAGATCGCCGCGCGTATTCGTGCGGGCACGGTCACCGTGAACTGCTTCGGCGAGGGCGATTTGTCGACGCCGTTCGGCGGCTTCAAGCAGTCGGGCTTCGGTGGCCGCGACAAATCGATCTACGCGCATGATCAGTACTGCGAACTAAAGACAACTTGGCTGAAGCTCGACTGACAGCCAGGTCGATTAACCCATACGCTTTTCGGGGATGCGCTTCATCGAGTCTTCAAACGGATTACAGGCGGTGCGTGGCGATAGCGTGCGGCTCCGGGTAGATCTCGCTTGCCAGTAAGTGGGGTCGCTAGCAAACTAGTGCGTCTAAGGTGCTCGCATTGGCACCGTGCGCCATTGCATTGGCGCCAAGCGAAGCGAGCGCTGGGGTTGACCGACGCTCGGACCGCTCGGGTGTTCGCTTGAAAGGTGATAGGAATGCTAAAGAAGCAGGTGTTCGCCGACAGACTTCTTGCTCAGATGCCGTCGCTCAGGGCATTGAGGTGCTTCGTCACGGCAGCGCGATACGAAAGCTTCACGCAGGCGGCCGAGGTGCTGTGCGTGACTCAGGCCGCCATAAGCCGGCAAATCAAGGAGCTCGAAGATTCGCTCGATGTGGCCCTGTTCGAGCGTACGGGAAGGCACATCGCCCTGACGGATGCCGGACGCATCCTATACAACGCGTCGTATCTGTCGATCATGAACATCGCGGAAGCGGCCGAGGCGGTGCGCCGGACCGACCGGCATGCACTGACCCTTTGCGTGTCGCATACGTTCTCGGCGTTATGGCTGTCGTTAAGACTGCCCCAGTTCCGTAAGCAGCACCCTGAAATCAAACTGCACGTCATGGTGACAGAGCAATTCATGGAACTCGACGGGCTCATGGAGCCCGATGTCATCATCACGAAAATTCCGCCACGCGAGGCGGAGTACGAAGTCGAGCCGCTGTTTCACGACGTCGTGTATCCCGTGTGCAGTCCTGCGTTTCAGGAGCGGCGCTTCAAGGGCCGATCGTTGAAACCGCTCGACCTGCTCTCTCATCCAACGCTGAACCTTTCTCTGCTGGGACGAGCGCAGGTTTGCGAGCATGTCGATTGGCGCGTATGGCGCAACTGGTTTCAGCATAGCGATGGGACTGACATGCTCCTTGAAAACGACCATCTGGAGAGCAACGACTATCGACTTCTTGTGGCGCAGGCCGAAGCGGGCGAGGGAACGTTGCTTGGTTGGCATCATCTCGTCCACCGCCAAGTCGAGCGGGGACAATTGGTGCGGCCGGTGCACGATGCGCTCGTATTCAACGACCGGTACCACTATCTGATTACGCATAAGAACGCCAAGCTTCGCCCGGAGTATGTGCAGTTTCGCGAATGGCTTGTCGGGGAAGTCGGCTCCATGATGCGCGAATGGGAAGGCGCTGAAGCGGGGATCGTTAAATAGGAGCAGGCCGGGGAGGGGACGGGGCGCTGCCTACGCACGCGGGTGTACGTCGATGGCTACGACGACAGCCGCGCGATTGCGATCGAGTATCCCCGTTTCACCGCTTGCTCACCCCGCTTGGCGGATTCACTGGAGTGGGACCCGCTTGCGTCTCGATGGCCGCGCGCAGCGACGGGCGCCAACCTATACTGAACAGCGCCTCCGCGAGCACGAATAGCGGTCCGATGAGCAGGCCCATTAGATCGTCGAAGAACGCCGGCTTGCGATGCTCCCAAGCGCTGTGTCCAACGAACTGAAAGATCCAGCCGATCACGAACAAGCCCAACCCGATGCCGAGCGAGGCGGTGGTGCCGTACTGCGCGAGCCACGTGCCGAACGCGACGCACACTACGCTGACCACTGCCATCATCAAACCCAACGCAACGTCCAGCATGAGGTAGTAGAGCGTGGCGGCCCCGAACAGCAGCCACGCCGCGCAGACGGGCACCGTACTCGCCGTCACGATCACCGGGCGCGAAAGCAGTACCGCAAGCGAGAGCACGATCAGCGGAATGCCGACGAAATGCGTGGCGATATTGCGTGGGTCGCGATGGTAGGCGGCGTACTTTGTCAGTTGTTCGGTCAGGTTTCGCATGAATGCCCCGCGACGCTCGAAAACGCTTTGATCGGGAAACGAAGGGCGTCGGTGGAATTATATGCCGCCCGCCGCACGTCGGGTCTAGTGGAAATCGACGGCGCTAATGTATTGCATCCAAGATCCAAATACATTCACCCAAGAAAATTGGCGTGCCGACACTGAGTCATCCGTGGGGCGATGGTGGGTCGCGGTGAAGCGCGGAGTCCGCTTGTCGGTTCGTTCGGCTCGCAATGATCGGATGCAATCGATTCGATCCTGGCTGCCGGAGGCTAACCGAAAGCGTTCTACCGCTCGTCAAAAGCGTGGAGACATTTGCGCATTTCTTGGTGAGGCTTTAGATGAGTACCTCTTTGAAGACATTGGCTGTAATTGCAATGGGTATGGGCATGGGCGTGGCGGCCACGCAGGCGACGGGATCCGAACTGGTTTTCGCGTCGTGGGGCGGGTCGTATCAAGACGCACAGAATGCGACTGCGGTTAAGCCGTTCTCGTCGCAATCGGGCTCCCAAGTCAAGATGGATACGTACAACGGCGGGATTGCGCAGATCCGCAGCCAGGTCCAGACGAAGAACGTCACGTGGGACGTGGTCGACATGCAACTGTCCGACGCGACGCGCGCATGCGACGAAGGTTTGCTCGAAAAGGTCGACGCAGCCATGTTGCCCGCATCGGCCAAATCCGATTTCATGCCGGGTGGGGTGTCCGATTGCATGGTCGGCAACGTCGCGTGGTCCACCGTCATCACGTATAACAAGCAGGCATTCAACGGCGCTCAACCGACGAAGATCGCCGATTTCTTCGACTTGAAGCACTTCCCCGGTAAGCGCGCGCTGCGCAAGTCCCCGGAGGGCGCACTCGAGTGGGCGCTGCTCGCGGACGGGGTAGCGCCAGCCGACGTTTACAAAACGCTTGCAACTCCAGCCGGCGTCGGCCGCGCGTTCAAAAAGCTCGATACGATCAAGTCGTCGATCGTGTGGTGGGAGACGGGGGCACAGCCGCCGCAATTGCTGGCGGACGGTGAAGTATCGATGACGAGCGCTTATTGCAATCGCATCTGGACGGCCGTCATGCAGGACAAGAAGCCTTTCGGCTTCGTATGGGATGGCGAAATAAAGAACATCGAGGGCTACGCGATCGTCAAGGGTTCCAAGAACATGAAGGCCGCGCAGGACTTCCTGCGCTACGCGACCTCCACGGGATCCCTCGCGAAACTGGCGTCGGCGACGGCGCTTGGCCCGATGCGCAAATCGTCGTTGTCGGAGGTCGATCCGAAGGTGGCGCCTTATCTTCCGACCGCGCCGCAAAACCAAAAGAACGCCCTTACGTCCGACGTGGACTTCTGGGCCGATCATTCCGACGATCTGAACCAGAAATTCGCAGTCTGGCTCGGCCAGAAGTAAGCGTTCGGGCTTGCTGCAGCACAAGCAAGTGGCGGAGCCGGGCAAGCATCGATGTCCGGCTCCGCCACTTGCGCATTCGTTGCTACAGCGCCGGCCTCATATGCCGTTTGCCTTCAGGCGTGCGTCATACCAGCGAGCAAATTCCTCGAGCGCGCCCTCTGTGTACTTCGAGTACGGTCCCGGAACGTAAGCCGGATCCTGCGTACCGTTGTGCGTATTGGCGACAAGGTCCGCGTCCTGCGTTGTAGTAGCGATCCACACTTCGGTCAGCGTCTTCAGGTCGTAGTCGACACCTTCGACAGCATCGTCATTCACGAGCCATACCGTGCGCACGCGCGTTTTGTCCGGCGCCAGCGGAATGGCATAGGCGATGACGGCATGATCGCTCATTACGTGCGTCCACGAGTGATGCCCCCACATATGCACATCGCCGAGATCGCGGCGTTGCAAATTGCCGAGCAGCTTCGTGCTGGCTACCTTGGTATCCATCGTTTGCGATTCACCGGCTCCGGCGATCGCCAGACGCTGCGAACGGAAGTTCGTGTCGACGCTTTCGTCGAGCGATTCGAACAATTCGCAGACGTAGCCCTCCTTCTCCCAGTTTTCCTTGCGGGCGGCATTGTTCGCGAGGTACTGATCGTAGTCGGCCAGCGACTCTTCGCTCTGTCCATCGGGGCAGAAACCAAAGTCATGCGCTAGGAACGACTGCGTCAGCTCGGGATGGGTACCGCCGCAGTGATAGCACTCGCGATTGTTTTCCATCACGAGCTTCCAGTTGCCGTTCTCGATGATGTCCATCTCGTACGCAATCTTCGTATGCTGCATGTCGTACGGCGCGAACCGCGGCGTCATGACGGTCTCGAGCTTGGCAATGTCCGCAGGCGGTTCGTCTGCCAGACAGATGAAGATATGCGCGCCGACCACCTTGATATGAACCGGAATCAGGCTTCGACATTCCTTGTCGAATTCTGCGCCCATATGCGTGGCGTGGCGCAGGCTGCCGTCCAAATCGTACGTCCACTGGTGATAAGGGCAAACCAGCATACCGACGCTGACCTTGCCCGAGTTCTTGACAAGGCGCGAGCCGCGATGGCGGCAGACGTTGCGGAACGCGCGGATGTTCTCGTCGTCATCGCGCAGAATCAGGACCGATGCCTTGCCGATATCGATCGCGAAGACATCGCCGGCTTCCGGTACGTCTGCCGTCACCGCAACGAGAATCCACCGCTTCTGGAAAAACACGTCCATGTCGTTTTCAAACACGTCTTCTCGTCCAAACAGCCCGCCGGGCATCCCTTCTCCGGGCTCGCGGCTATCAAGCAGTTCGCGGTGAGTCTTGATGGGAATGACGGTCATTCGTATCTCCAATAGGTTGTTGTCCCGATGCATCGCATCGAGCATGGGCCGAGTATTGGATTGGCGACGGGTAGCGTCAACGTGCTTTATTTTTCCCATCGCATTACTTTATGTTATGCGGCGCCAGGCGGATTTTCGGTAGTCTTAGGAGACACGGGTTCAGGACGAACAGCAGATCAAGATGACAAAGGCAACTAAGGGATATCGGCGAATCGTACCGTCCTTGACCGCGCTGGTTGAGTTCGAGGCGGTGGCCCGGCTGGGCAGCTTTACCCGTGCGGCGACCGAATTGGGAGTGACCCAGGCCGCGGTCAGCCGGCAAGTGCGGTTTTTAGAGGAAGCGCTGGGCGTGCGGCTCTTCCATCGGTTGCACCGGGCGATTGCGCTGACCAGCGAGGGTGAAGCGCTTTATGTCGTCGTCGCCGATTCGATGCAGAAGATCGCCGGTGTCTTCGATCGTTTATCGATGGGGGCCGAGCAGCAAGAACTCGTGCTGGCGTCGACGGCACCATTCGCGCAGTTACGGTTGCTGCCGAGGCTGCCGAATCTAAAGCAGCTCGATCCGCCGCTGCAATTGCGGTTGACCACGCAGATGTTCACGGCCGACCTTCGTCATGTCGAGGTCGATGTCGCGGTGCGCTATGGGGACGGCAATTGGAGCGACGGCACGTCCACGTTGCTATTCGACGAGGAAGTGTTTCCCGTCTGCTCGCCGGGTTTTCTCGAGGAGAACGAAATAACCGACTCGCTAGACGCACTCGCCGCTTTACCGCTCATCGAATCGGATTCCACTTATGAGGGATGGATGGGTTGGGACGCGTGGTTTCGATCGGCAGGGTACCGCCCGAGCAAGTTGAATTTCGTGCTTCGTAGCAGCCTTTACACCGATGCCGTACAAGCCACGAAATTCGGCCACGGCATCGCTCTCGGCTGGAGCCGGCTCGTACACGATCTGCTGGCGAAGGGCGAACTCGTCCGCCTGACGGACGTATCGTGCAAGCCGCCCGATGCTTATTACGTCATCGTTCCGCATGGCCGAACGATGACGCCCG
The DNA here is from genome assembly GCA_964425025.1 of uncultured Burkholderia sp. Classification (GTDB taxonomy): domain Bacteria; phylum Pseudomonadota; class Gammaproteobacteria; order Burkholderiales; family Burkholderiaceae; genus Trinickia. Next base: position 49,259 of record CAYRLJ010000008.1, read on the forward strand.
CGATTACACGACTGATCGAGTGGTTGCGAGAGGAAGCGCCGATCTGCTGACTTCCGAATTCTGAACGCTGAGGAAGTAATGCGACTTGAGACGAACGAAGCTTTTTCAATCGCGCGACAGGCGGTGCTCGATGCCGGCGCGAACGATGCCATCGCAACGTCGCTGGCCCATGCAGTCGTCTCCGCCGAATGGGCGGGAAGCCGGGCGGTCGGCTTCGCGCATCTGATGGATTACCTGGGCGGATTCCTAGAAGGGCGCATTTCCAGGACTGCCGAGCCCACGGTCACTTCGCCCGCGCCCGCGTTGACGCAAGTCGATGCACACGGCGGAATCGCGCAGCTCGGGTTCGATCGCGCGTTCGATCAGATCGTCGAACGCGCGAATACGTTCGGCGTGACACTCTTCGCGCAGGCGAACAACTATACGGTTGGCGAGCTTGGCTATTATCCGCGGCGTTTAGCGGAGCACGGGCTCGTAGCCCTCGCCATGACGAACGCAACGGCTCAGATGACGACGCTCGAGAGCCGCAAGCCCGTCTACGGCACGAATCCGATGGCCTTTGCGGCCCCGCGTGGCAGCGGCAAACCGTTCGTCATCGATCAAGCTTCCAGCGCCACGGCGTTCGTCAACGTTCGACAAGCGGCGGAGCGTGGGGAAGCCATTCCGGCAGGATGGGCGGTCGATGCACAGGGCGAGCCGACGACTGATTCACGCAAAGCCGTCGAAGGCTTGCTGCTGGCGTTCGGCGGTGCGCGCGGCGCGAATCTCGCGTTCATGATCGAAATCATGGCGGCGGGGCTGACGGGCGGAAATTGGTCGATGGATGCACCGTCGTTTTCCTCTGGCAACGCGTGCCCGGGCGTCGGTCTTTTCGTTGTTGCAATCCGGCCTGATCTGCTCGTGCCGAACTTTGTGGAACGGTTATCCGCGCAGATCGAACGGCTCGCTAGGCAAGGCGTTCGAATTCCCGGCAGTCATCTAAATATCACCGAACTCGATGTTCCCGACGAGCTGATCGCGAGAGTCCGCAACTTCGACGCGAATGCTTGATGGGTGTACCCCGGGGGGCTCATAAATTTAGCCCTTTCGGTAAGGCGAGGAGACCGAGCCTCAGGCTGAGGGGGGAGGGAGCCAGCCGTGGCAACAACGCTCACAGCCAGTCAGTTTCGAAAACGCAATTGGTGAGTGAGACGCAGCCATGCTCGGTGACGACCACCTGCTGCTCGAGCTTCACGCCTTGCGTGCCGCCTTGCGTGCCGCCTTGCGCGCCGATATAGCTTTCGACGCACACCGTCATGCCCACTTCGAATTGGCCGTCGTAACCTGCGCTGTCCCAATCCACCTGATGCGCTATCGAGGGGTATTCGTCGACCATCCCGATGCCGTGCGCCAGACAGCAGTACCTGTTCTTGATGTATTGATCGGGAGTCTTCCAGGCTTTCTCCGAGAACTCGCGGAACGTCATGCCTGGCTGTAGAAGGTCCATGTTGAAGTGGACTTGCGAGTAGGCGAGCTCGTACAGCTTGCGTTGCTCATCCGATGGGCGCCCGTCACCGACCACCCAGGTGCGGGAAATATCTGAACAGTAGCCGTTCGGCCCGACCATGTCGGTGTCGAAGGCGAGAAGATCGCCCTTTTGCAAGACACGCGACGAACATTCGTGCATCCATGGATTGGTCCGATCGCCGGAAGCAAGCAGTCGCGTTTCAATCCACTCGCCGCCGTGGCGAATGTTTTCATAATGGAGATTGGCCCAGAGCTCGTTCTCAGTGATGCCGGGGCGCAACTCGCGCTTCATGCGCTCGATGCCCTTCTCGGCGGTGCGCAACGATTCGCCCATCAATACGAGTTCACCGGCTGACTTGATGAGCCTGGCCGTCTCCATGAGGACCTGGCCGTCGAACAGCGTGATGCCGTTCTTTTCCAAATAGGCGGTGCCGAACGGGTCGAGCCGGTCGACTGCCAGAAGGCGCTCGCCCGGCGCATGCTCGCGGAACACGTCGACGATCTCGGCACCCCAAGCCTCGGCGCGGCGTCCGGCTTCATGGCCGGCATTGAAAAAGGTCCAACTGGTGGGGCTGCGCAGTTCCACATTGAGGTCCAGGCCGTCCCATACGTGCTCGCTGCTGTGGAATTCCCAGGCGACGATGCGGCCGTCCGTGAAAACCATGACATACCGCGATGGATTGCGGCCGCACCACACCTGCATATTCGACGTATCGGTCGCATAGCGAATATTGACCGGGTCGTAGAGCAAGATCGCCGGGACATTATGCATTCGCAACTGCTCTTGTACTCGCGCGAGCCGATAGGCTCGTACGTCACGCAAAACGGCTTCTTTGCCGCCCTGTTCGACTGAGCTGCCTGCGTCGAAAAGCTGGTCGTCCGCCATGCTTCTCCTCCTAGAACGCTGTCTATGTTGTGTATTTAGAGAACGAGCCGGGCCAACGCGTGCGTTGAAATCCGCTTCAAAGAATCGGGTAACAGAGCCGCGCAGGCTTGCCGACGGACTAAAGTTCGAGCACCAGGTCCGATGTCGGACGGCTGCAGCAGAGCAAACGGAACCCCTTCTGGATCTCTCGCTCGCGAATGCCGCCGTTGTGTTTCATGTCGACTTCGCCTTCGAGCACCTTGGTCTTGCATGTGCCGCAAATGCCCTGGCTGCACGACGACGGGATCGCGACGCCCGCCTTTTTCGCGGCGGCGAGAACGGTTTCGGATGCGCTCATCGCGAATGTCTTCGACGAGCGCGAGAGCTTGACCGTGAAGGTCTCTTGATTTGCATGATTTGCATCGCACGTCGGGGCGACCGGATCTGCCACTTCCGCCGCCGCGATCTCCGCGGAGAAATCGAAGCTTTCTTGGTGGTAGCGTGCCGGGTCGTGCCCCCCTTCGCGCAGCAATGTCTGCACGGCGTTCATATAGCCGGCGGGACCGCACGTGAACACTTCGCGCTCGGTGTAGTCAGGAACCCATTGGGAAAGCTGTTGCAGAGTGAGGCGACCCGTGGCGCCCATCCAATCGTTTTCGTCGCCGATGCCTTCGCAAACGAAGAACGTACGAAGGCGAGGCGACAACGCGACGAGCCGTTCGAGTTCTTTGCGGAAAACGATATCCGCCGGCGTTCTGGCGCTATGGACGAATACGATGTCGCGGTCCAGGCCGAGGTCGAGGCTCGCACGCGTCATCGACATGAGCGGCGTGACGCCCGAGCCCGCGGAGAGATAGAGCGATTTCTTGGCAGTGGGCGCCGCCGTCGGCGTAAAGCTGCCGGACGGGCCGTACGCGCGCAGTTGGCTACCCGGCAACATGTTCTCGTGAAGCCAGTTCGACATCGTGCCGCCCGGCACACGCTTCACCGTGATCGACACCAGGTAGGGGCGGGTCGGCGGCGAGGAGATCGTGTAACAACGCTGGACGGTCTTGTCCCGCACGTTCGCCGAGATGATCATAAATTGGCCGGGCTCGAAGCGGACGGGTGCGCCGTCGCCCACGCGCAATTCGAAGCTTTTGACGTCGTGAGTCTCGTCGATAGCACGAACACATGTCAGGATCCGCTCCTCGCTGCTCGCCCAAAGTCTCGCGCCGGTCTCCCATGTGCTGACGTTCGCGAGGCGATCTTCCGTTTCCTGTGAGGGGACGAACATTCTTTCTACCGAGTTCATGGCTTCAACATTCCTTGGGAACACCTGCGCGCTCATTCGGCCGCCTAACAGCGCGTGAACCGCTCAGCTTGCGTTGGCGTGAATCGCGAAAGCAGGCGCCGCTTCACGTGCTGCCGAACTCTTCTTCTGATGTCGCCGTTCGAGGTTCAGCGCGCCTTCGCTGTCATCGGATATTGGTGGGCAGCCTCCGCAGCGTCAACGCGCTTTATTTTCCGCTGGCTATTACTTTAGGTTATGCGTGGTTGCCGAAGATAGCTCCCGAGAACTCACTGTATCTCGTCTAGAAAGTACTTAAGCCGGGCTTATGGATAAGTTAAGCAGGGTTGACGAAGCTGGCGGACAACATGAGTTCCCCTACCTTGTGTCTGATCCATGGCGCGTTGAGACGTCGACGCGTTGCCCGCGTCGCACGGGTAATGGGACACACAGCGATGCGAACATGAGGGCCACATGATGCTGAACACAGCTTACGGACAGATTTTCAGCGCCGACTCGCCGATTCTCCTTGTCACGCCGCATACGGGTGCCGACATTCCCGACGATCTGCTCAGGTTTGCAGCCTGGCGTGACGTCCAAGGGCGCGTGTCCGATCCGGCGGGGCTGGCTTTCCAGTCTGCCGCGCCGAAACTCGGGGTGTCGTGCGTTTCAGCGCGGTTTCATCCCTGCGTGATCGACTTCAACGTGCCGGCTTCGGACCGGCCCCTATCGCGACGCTTGAATCGCAATGGTCTGTGCCGGACGCATACGGCCGCCGGCCAACTGCTGTACGACCCGGGTTGCGAGCCCGATGATGCCGAGGTGCACGCGCGCGTCGATGCGTATTGGCGTCCTTTTCACGAAGGTGTCGCCGGCGAACTCTCGCGCCTGCGTAAGCGCCACGACAATGTGCTGTTGCTCGTTTTTCATGCGAGTTTCTGGTTGTCGCCTTATCGCGACCGATTCGACGCATCCGACTGCAATGTGGGTAGCGCGCGCGGCAAGGCTTGCGATCGGCGCTTAGTGACATGCTTGACGGACCGGGCCAAGGCGAACGGAAACTCCTGGGTGGTCAACGGCAAGATCGCCGATGCGTTTGCCGCCGAACACTACGGCAGGCCTGAGTGCGGCATCCACGCGATGGAGATCGAGGTGGCGGGCCGTTGGCGCGCGGAGTTTGATTCTCGACGATTGGCCGGGCAGGACAGCGCGCTGACCGACGCATCGGCGGCGTCGTGGTTCGATGCGCTGGAGGCGGCGCTGCGTGATATGCCGCCCCCGCCGAAAGACAGAAGTCTTGCGGCACGGGTACCTGGCGGCGCAGACTAGCGGTTGCGAGCCTGAATGATTCAGCTCGCGAGGGCGCCCGCCTTCCATTCCGATGTCACCGCGCCGCGAACATGAAAGAGAGCGTACCTGAGCAGTATCCCGACTGGAGCCTGTTGGCGAGCTGGGTCGCCGTGGTCGAAGCAGGATCGATTTCCGATGCCGCGGATCGGCTCGCGATATCGCAAGCCGGTGTCTCTCAACGCATCAAAGCGCTCGAGACGATATTGGACACGACGTTGCTGGACCGCACGACGCGTCCGGCTCGTCCCACCGCTGCGGGTCAGCGTTTATTCGAGCACGCCACCGTGTTGCTGACGGGCGCGGACGAGATGGTGGAGAGCGTGCGCAACGTGACACGGGCCAAGCGCGTTGTCGTGCGGCTTGGGTGTGTCGATTCGTTCGCGGCGACGATCGGCCCCATCATCATCAAGGCGTTGTCCGGCACCGCCCATCAGATTCGCTTGTGGTCCGGCATTACGCCTGCACTCGACGCGCAACTCGAGGCGCGCCAACTCGATATGGCCGTGACGACCAACGGCGTTTCGCAAGCACCGGGCGTCCGTCGGCAGAAGCTGTTCTCGGAGCCGTACTTCGTCGTATTGCCCGCGAGCTTCGAGGTCGACCGATTCACGACCCTCGCGGATCTGAGCCGCAACCTGCAATTCATCCGCTACAGCGCGCGCTCGGTGATCGGGCAGCACGTCGATGCGTATCTCGCATCGAACGCGGAACACATCGAGCGTACCTGCGAGTTCGATGCGACCGATCCGATGCTGAGCTTGGTAGCGGCGGGTCTCGGCTTTGCCGTCACCACGCCGCTATGCCTGTGGCAATCGCGGCATTACGTGCCCGACGTCCGTGTCGTTCCGCTCTCGGCGTTTTCTCGGCATGGGCGGCCGTATGAGAGGCTCAGTCGCTCGTTCTATCTCGCGTTCCGCGAAAACGAGTTGGGGCATCTGCCCGCCGACATGTACGAGATGCTGCGGCAGTCCTTCGAACGCCAGGTGTCGCGCGATATCGCGAAGGCTCTCTCGCTGAAGCAAGATGAGATTTGCTTAACTGACGAGGACTAGGGCGTTCGACCTGCGCAACATCGCTCGAGGGTGGTGGCCTAGCGCTCGAAAGGCATGAAACATTGAACGAATGTTCAGTGCACGTCTAACAAAACGGTCGAGAGTAAGCCAGGAGGCGGCCGAATCACGCGGGCCTGAACAAAGCGATCAGTGCATAACGGCGTCCGATCCTGAGCATAAGTCGGGTTTTAGCAAGAGGCCATTCTTTATGCCGCCACTAACCTTCGAACACAGCCTTTCAAGCCGGGTGCATCGGGCCTAAAGCCTTACCTGACAAGGGAAAACCCGTAATTGGCCACCCGGCGTGTTCGGTACGTCGTTCGACAGTTCTATCTAAAGGAGTTAGCGTGATGTCAGGTCCACAATTTCCGTTGCCGGCCAATGAGCCGGAAGTCCACTTCGGCAAGGGAACGGCAGCGGCAGCGGAATTGAACAAGGCACTCGAGCAACGTGAGGTCGTCGAGATTCCTACCGTCATCGGCGGCAAGCGGTATTACTCCGATGAAACCGTCGAGGTGCGCGCGCCGCACGACACGCAGCGTCTGCTTGCTCGTCTTCATCGCCCGACGCAAGCGCAGGTCAATGAAGCAATCGAGAGTTCGAAAGCCGTCGCGCGCGATTGGGCGAATCTGACGCACGCAAGCCGCGCCACGATTTTGCATCGTGCCGCGGATATCGTCGGCACACGCCTGCGCATGAAGATCAACGCGGCCACGATGCTCGGACAGAGCAAGACGATCGATGAAGCGGAGCCGGACAGCGCATGCGAACTCATGGACTTCCTTCGCTTCAACGCCTACAACGCGCAACGTGTGTACGCCGAGCAGCCGATGTCGGTGCCGACCGCCGTCAACCGCGCGGATTGGCGGCCGCTCGAAGGCTTTGTCTATGCCGTTTCGCCGTTCAACTTCACGGCAATCGGTGCGAATTTGACGACGGCACCCGCCATCATGGGTAACACCGTGCTGTGGAAGCCGTCGGAGAAGTCGGCGCTGGCCAATTACATCTTCTTCGAAGCGCTGGAAGAAGCGGGCTTGCCGCCCGGCGTCATCAACTTCGTGCCCGGCGACGCTGAGATGACGACGCGTACGGTGATGTCGTCTGCCGATCTCGCCGGCATTCACTTCACGGGTTCGTCCGCCGTTTTCCAATCGCTTTGGAAGGGCGTCGCATCCAAGGTCGATAGCTTCCGGACGATTCCTCGCCTCGTCGGCGAGACGGGCGGCAAGGATTTTGTGTTGGCCCATCCGTCGGCCAACGCCTCGGAGGTGGCTATCGCGCTGATTCGCGGCGCGTTCGGCTATCAAGGGCAGAAGTGCAGCGCCGCCTCGCGCGCCTATGTTCCGCGCAGCCTCTGGGGTGCGGTCAGCGGCCAATTGCGCGACCGGCTCGCCGAGCTGAAGGTGGGCGACGTGGCCGATGCCGATACGTTCATGGGCGCGGTCATCTCGCAGGCTTCGCACCAAAAGCTGTCTCGCGTGCTGGATGCGGCCAAGGACGATTCAGCCGTGACCGTGATCTCGGGCGGCCGGACATGGTCGGAGCCGGGCTGGTTCGTCGAGCCGACGGTCCTTCAAGTCAACGACCCACGGCATGCGCTCATGACGGAAGAGCTGTTCGGCCCCGTGTTGTCGGTGTTCGTCTACGACGACAGCGCATGGGACGACACGCTCACGCTCATCGATTCGACGAGTCCGTATGCGCTCACGGGTTCGATCTTCTGCACGGACAGGTTCGCGCTGCGGCAGGCGGAAAGCGTGCTCATCAACGCGGCCGGCAACCTCTACCTGAACGACAAGCCCACGGGCGCGATGATCGGCCAGCAGCCGTTCGGCGGCGGCCGTGCGAGCGGCACGAACGACAAGGCGGGCTCCTACTTGAACCTGCTGCGCTGGGCCTCGCCGCGTGTGGTGAAGGAAACGTATCTGCCCACACGCGAGTGGCGTTTCGGCGCCTGACGAACCGGTAGCGCGGTTAAGCCGAGAAACCCTGGGGAATTGCGATGTCGACGATTGTCTCTTTCAAAAATGTCCAGAAGACCTACGACGGTGAAACGCTTGTCGTGAAGAACCTCAACCTCGAGATTCGCGAGGGCGAGTTCCTTACGATGCTCGGGCCGTCGGGGTCGGGCAAGACGACGTGCCTCATGATGCTGGCGGGATTCGAAACCGCCACGCACGGCGAGATCCTTCTCCAGGGCAAACCGATCAACCGGATCCCACCCGAGCGGCGCAACATCGGCATGGTGTTTCAAAGCTATGCATTGTTCCCGCACAAATCGGTGGCAGAGAACCTTGCCTTCCCACTGCGCGTGCGCAAGGCGTCGAAGGACGAGATCGCCCGGAAGGTGAAGCAGGCCTTGAGCATGGTGAACATGGAAAAGTTCGCGAATCGCATGCCCGGCCAGCTCTCGGGGGGGCAGCAACAGCGTGTTGCCGTGGCGCGTGCCCTCGTGTTCGAGCCGGCGCTCGTACTCATGGACGAGCCGCTGGGCGCGCTCGATAAGCAACTGCGCGAGCAGATGCAGTATGAAATCAAGCAGATTCACGAGCAAAGCGGTCTGACCGTCGTCTACGTGACGCACGATCAAGGCGAGGCGATGACGATGTCCGATCGCATCGCGGTTTTTAACAATGGCGTCATTCAGCAGCTTGCATCGCCATCCGAGCTCTATGAAAAGCCCGAGAACGCGTTTGTCGCGCGTTTCATCGGGGAAAGCAACGAGCTGAAAGGGACAATCGCTCAAGTCGAGCAACAGCGCTGCACGGTTAAACTCGATGGCGGCCAGAGCATTGTCGCGAGCGCGGGCGCTTCGATTCACGCGTCGGGCGATGCATGCGTTTCGCTGCGCCCCGAGCGGATCGTCGTCGGCGAGAACGCGCGCGAGTGCGACAACGTATTCAACGGCGGCGTCAAGGATTTGATCTATTACGGAGACCACCTCCGAGTCGTCATGCAGGTTTGCGGGCGCAACGACTTCATCGTGAAGCTCCCCAACGACGGTGCCGCACGCCGGCTACGGATCGGCGATTCGGTCAATGTCGGCTGGATGGCTGATGCTTGTCGAGCGTTGCAGTAGTCAGTGACCACATCCACATCCACATCGACGAGGAGGGCGCGGTCGCTACCGCGAATCATGATGATTTCGCCAACGGAGTGTGCGGTACCGCGGGGCGACGCCGAGCCGGCGGTCGTCTTCGATTCGAAGAGTCTCAAGGCGAGGCTGCGTGGGGCCGAACGCGCCGAGCGCATCAAGGCGATGCTGCTGATTTTCCCCCTGCTCGCGTTCCTCCTCGTTACGTTTCTCGTGCCGATTGGAAGCTTGTTGATGAAGAGTTTCCGCGATCCGACGGTTTCGCAAGAGCTTCCACACGCGGCGGCCCTGTTGAGGCAATGGCAGCCCGCTGCGGGCAAGCTGCCGGCGGAGCAGGTCTACGAGGCCTTCGGCGAAGACTTGATCGCGATCAAGGGAACGGACGGCGTGAGTCGCGTCGCGTCGCGGCTGAATTACGACGACAGCGGTATGCGCAGCCTCATCATGAAAACCGCGCGCCGGATCGACCAAGGCGGCGAAGGTACGTGGCATCGGCGGTTTTCGTCGATCGATTCTCGCTGGGACGATCTGAGCGCGTGGTCCACGCTCAAGTATGCGTCGTCACCTTGGACGCTCGGGTATTACCTGAAAGCGTTCGACTTCGCGCGCGATGACCGCGGTGCGATCGTCAGGCAACCCGAGGGTCAGCGGCTGTACGTCAACGTGTTTGTTAGAACGGCTTGGGTCAGCATTTCCGTGAGCATGCTGTGTCTGCTCTTCGGTTATCCCGTCGCCTATTTCCTCGCCAATATTCCGGCGCGCTACAGCAACCTGTTCATGATTCTCGTGCTGCTACCGTTCTGGACGTCCATTCTCGTGCGAACGACGGCATGGGTGGTTGTGCTGCAGACGCACGGCGTATTGAACGATCTCCTGATTCGCCTCGGGTTGACCGATCGAGCACTGCCGCTCATTTACAACCGGTTCGGTGTGCTCGTCGCCATGACGCACATCTTGCTGCCGTACGCGATCTTGTCGCTCTATAGCGTCATGAAGGGCGTCCCGAATCTTTACGTCAAAGCGGCGCGTTCGTTGGGCGCGGGCCCCGTGCGTTCGTTCTTCGAAGCGTACTTTCCGCAGACGCTGCCCGGTGTGGGCGCCGCCGGGATGCTGACGTTCATCCTGGCCGTGGGGTACTACATCACGCCGGCCATCGTCGGCGGCCCTGACGATCAACTGGCGAGCTACTACATTGCCTACCACGTCGATACGACGCTCAATTGGGGCCTGGCCAGCGCGCTTGCTTCGATCCTGCTCGCCGGCGTGCTCATCGTCTACGGGCTGTTCGTGAAACTCACCGGCGGCGCCGGCGTGAAACTGGGATAAGACCATGTTCAGCTTTCCTGCCTATGTGACGGTGTGGGGCCGTCTCGGACGGTTCGCCCACATCGGCATCTCGCTCTTGGTGCTGCTGTTTTTGGTGTCGCCGGTTTTGGTGGTGATGCCGCTCTCGCTCAACTCGCAGCCGTACTTTACCTATCCGTTGCCGGGCCTGAGCCTGCGCTGGTATCGGGAGTTCATCGACAGCCCCGAGTGGATGCTCGCGCTGAAGAACACGATGATCACCGGCGTGTCCTCGACGGCGATTGCGGCCGTGCTAGGCGTGACCGCCTCTCTCGGCTTGATGAGCCCGCGATTGAAAGGCAAGGCGTTGATCACGGGGGTGCTCGTCTCCCCCATGATCGTGCCGCTCATCATCACGGCCGTCGGCGTCTATTTTGCGTTTAGCCCCCTGGGCCTGACGGGCAATCTGCTAGGCCTGATCCTCGCCCATGCCGCGCTCGGCGTTCCGTTCGTCGTCGTAACGGTTACCGCTACGTTGGCCGGGTTCAACGAGTCGCTGTCGCGTGCCGGACGCAATTTGGGCGCTTCGCCGCTGCGCGTGTTCCTGGAGGTCAAGCTGCCAATCATCGCACCCGGTGTCGTTTCCGGCGCGCTCTTCGCGTTCGCGACTTCCTTCGATGAAATCGTCGTCGCGTTGTTCTTGACGGGACCCGATCAGCGAACCGTTCCGCGCCAAATGTGGGCCGGTATTCGGGAGCAACTGAGCCCGACGATTCTCGCAGTCGCCACCATCCTCGTCGTTATCTCGACGCTGCTCCTCCTGACGCTCGAGGTTCTGCGCCGCAGAACCGAACGCCTGCGGGGCAGCGCCGCAGCATTTTGATGCCGACGCCGAGCCGTCTTCCGAAGTTCACCCTATCGAACATCCGAACATGTTGTCCGAAATCGAAACCATGCGTACCGTTGCGACGGACCTCGCTACCCTGCGTCAACGCATCCACGATGCATCGGCGCTGCGCGAAGAGGACGTCGTCCAAGTATTGATGCAAGAGGCGCAAATGGATGCGCCTACGCTCTCGAAAGCGCAGGCGCTGGCCGGCCGCTTGGCCCAGGGCGTGCGCGATGCGCGTATCGATGCGGGAGGCGTCGATTTGCTGACGCAGGAATTTTCGCTCGACAGCCGCGAAGGCATCGCGCTGATGTGCCTCGCCGAAGCGATGCTGCGAATTCCCGATACGCAGACGCGCAATCAGTTGATCCGCGACAAGATCGTCGATGCCGATTGGCGCGCCCACATCGGCAAATCGCCATCGCTGTTCGTCAATGCCACAGCGTGGGGCCTCCTCGTGACGGGTAAGTTGCTCAAGCAGCCCGATGAGAAAGCGTTGGCCGAGGCATTGACGCGCGTCGTGCGCAAGGGCGGGGAAGCCGTGGTGCGCGGCGGCGTGGCCTATGCGATGCGGATGCTCGGCAAGCAGTTCGTCACGGGGCAGACCATCGAAGAGGCGATCGGCGTGGCTAGGAGCCGAGAGTCCGCCGGCTATCGCTACACGTACGACATGCTTGGCGAGGCCGCGCTGACCGACGAAGACGCCCGGGCGTATTTCGAATCGTACCGGCATGCGATCGAAGCGATCGGCAAGGATGCCAGGGCGCGCGGTCCGATCGAAGGACCCGGTGTGTCGGTCAAGATTTCAGGCCTGCATCCGCGCTATGAATGGGTGCAGCGCGAGCGCGTATTGCTCGAGTTGTATCCGCGGCTGTTGGAGCTGGCGCAGTTGGCGAAGCATTACGGCATCGGATTCCATTTGGATCAGGAGGAATCGGCGCGCTTCGATCTGACGCTCGAAATGCTGGAGCGCCTTTGCCAAGAGCCGAGCTTGTACGGCTGGAACGGCATCGGTATTTCGCTGCAGGCTTATCAGAAGCGCGGTCGTGCGGTCGTCGATTGGATGATTGCGCTCGCGCGGTCAACGGGGCGGCGGATCAACATTCGGTTGGTCAAAGGCGCCTACTGGGACACGGAAATCAAGCTGGCCCAAGATGCGGGCGCGGCCGCTTATCCTGTCTTTACTCGGAAAGTCCATTCGGACGTCAGCTACATCGCGTGTGCCAAAGGGCTGCTCGATGCGCCCGATGCGATTTTCCCGCAATTCGCGACGCACAATGCGTTCACGCTCGCCGCGGTTCATACCCTCGCCGAGGGCAAGGAGTACGAGTTCCAGTGCCTGCATGGCATGGGCGAGACGGTGTACGACCAAGTAGTCGGACCGTCGAAGCTCGGGCGTGCATGCCGTATCTACGCACCCGTCGGCCCGCATGCGACCCTGCTGGCTTATCTCGTGCGACGCTTGCTCGAGAACGGCGCGAATTCCTCGTTCGTCAATCAGATCGTCGATCCAGCAGTCTCTATTGCCGATATCGTCGAGGACCCCGTTGCCCGCGCAGCGCGCACGGGCGGCAAGCCCCACGCGAGCATCGCGGCGCCCAGCGCTGTGCTGCCGGGGCGCGTCAATGCCGCGGCGCTGAGTTTTGCAGGATCGGCCGAGTTCGATACGGCTATCGCGCACATTCGCGGTGAGCGGATCGCGGCGCGGGCGATCATCGCTCGCGATGAAGAGACGAGCGGCGCGTCGGATGCGACGCGCGTGGTCCACGGTGCGAGCGATACGACGGAAACCATCGGCACCGTCGCCGATACGGGGATGCAGGACGTTGCGGCAGCGTTGTCCCAAGCCCATGCGATGGCTGCCACCCAAGCGCTGATGTCCGCGGATGAACGCGCTTCGATGCTCGAGCGCGCCGCCGATGAGATTCAGCGTTCGAGCGCGCGACTGGGCGCGTTGCTCGTCCTGGAGAGCGGTGCAACGCTGGCCGAAGCGGCTGAGGAAGTGCGTAGCGCCGTTAACCTCTGCCGCCTGTACGCCTATCAGCTCAGAACCGATCGTCGATTGGGCGATGCGCTGCCGCTCGGCGTCGTCGTTAGCTTGACGCCTGCGTCGTCGTCGTTGACGACGTTCGTCGGTCAGGTTGCGGCGTCGGTGGCGGCCGGTAACGTCGTCATCGCCAAGGCATCAAGCGATGCGTCGCTGCTCGGCTATGAAGCCACGCGCACATTGCTTCGCTCGGGCGTTCCTCTCGGTGTGCTGCAGTTCGTGGCGGGTGAAGGCGCGACCGTTGGCCGCGCGCTCATCTCCGACGATCGTGTCGGTGCCGTCTTATTCTCCGGAACCGCCAACGTGGCACGTGGGATCGCGACCGAATTGGCGTCGAAGGTCGTGCCGCCCAAGTTCATTAGCGCCGTTGGCAGCGTCAACGCGATGATCGTCGACAGTTCCGCGTTGCCTGAGCAAGTCATCTCCGATGCCATCGTTTCGGCGTTCAAGGGTGCAGGACAATCGGCCTCGTCGCTTCGTTTGCTTTGTCTGCAAGATTCCACGGCGGATAAGGTGCTCGGCATGCTCGAAGGCATGCTCAGCGAACGCATGACAGGCAGCCCCTCGAGCGCCGCCTCGGATATCGGGCCCGTTGCTACACGCGATGCACGCGACCGCGCCGAGACTTATATCGAGCAACTGAAACGCCAAGGATTCGCCGTCACGCGCGGCCCGCTCGGTGCCGCGTGCGAGAAAGGCAATTTCGTCGCACCGACGATCGTCGATTTGGGGGAGGCTAAGTCGCTCGAGTCGCTCGATCCCACGGTGGTCGGGCCTATCCTGCATGTGGTTCGGTTCAAGACGGGTGATATGGCATCGCTGCTCGTTCGCCTCAACGCGCTGGGCTGCGCGGTGCAAGGCCTGCATACGCGCATCAACGAGGCGACGGGCAAGCTGCTTTCGCTATCGAATGCCAACAGCGTGTGTATCAACCGCGCACTGCATAGCGCATTCGCAGGCATGCAACCGTTCGGCGGCGTGGGTGCGGCCGGAACCGGGCCGATGTGGGGCGGCCCGCTGACGCTGTTCGCGCTGACGCGTGAGGCCGCGCCGTCGTTCAATGCAGCAGCGGGCCCATTCGCATCGGCCCCCGGGGCCGTCAGCGAAAAGTTCTACGAGTTCCCGAACGAGCGCGCGGAAGGAAAATTCGTCGACCGCCGCGGGGCCATGGACAGCGCACGCGCTGTAAGCCGTACGCGTGTCGAGACACTATGCGCGCACGCGCCGCAATGGTTGTCGGACCAAGACCAGCGCAATGCGCTTTCGCAGCTCGAGCAGCGTCTCGTGCAACGTGTGCAAGGCCTTGAACCGATCACTCTGCCGGCGTTGACGGGCGAAGAGAACACGGTCGAGCTTTTGCCGCGTGGACAGGTGCTGTGTGCGGGCGATTCGGCTGCTGCAATGGTTGCTCAAGCCATGGCCGCCTGTGCGTTCGGAAATCGGATCGTGTTGCTGAAATCGTCGATTGCGGATGCCATTGCACGTCTGTTGGGCGATGTCTGTACAGTCGTCGATTCGATCGATCCGATTCGCGTCGTCAGGGGCGAGTTTGCGAACGTGCGTCCCGATGCGGTGATGCTCGAGCGGGATCAAAAGGGCATCGCCCCGATTCGCTGCGCAGCGGCTCAACGCATGATCGGGTGCGTTCAAGAGGACAGGGACGGCTCGTACGATTGGACGCAACTCGTTCGCGAGCGCGTGACGACCGTGAATGCAAGCGCCGCCGGCGGTAATACGCAGTTGATGGTGCTGAGCGAGGATGCTTGCTGATCTCTTGATAGCGAGTCGCGCTGCGTGCTTATCCAATGGCGCGCAGTGTTCGCTTCGTTCGGGTAGTTGGATCGACGCCGGGTATCCGCTCAGTATCCGCTCAGATTCGCCGAATACGCTCATTTGTTGTAATATCCGCTCATCTTGAGCGGATTCGTGAGCGGATTCGTGAGCGGATTCTTGAGCGGATTGAGCAGATAAATGTCGAACTCGAGCCAGGGTGCAGTCCTTGATGCCATCCGGCGGTTAGCCGAAGCGGGAAAACTGGAAGTTACATCTACTGACGTGGCTCACGCCACGCACGCCAGCCCCGCAACTGTCCGGCGTCATTTGGAAGTGCTGTGCGCCAATGGGCAGCTCACGCGGAGGGGCCTGGCGCGAGCAACGCGCTACCGGCTGGTGGACGACACTGCGGCGGTTCGAACCGCTCTCCCAGAAAAGCCGTCTGCGGCTCCGCATCCCGCATGGTCATTCGCCGCCATGGAACTCGGGCGTAAGCTTGACACGCCCTTGGCTGCGCGCGATCCGGTTAGCTACCGGCGCAGGTTTGTCGAAGGCTATGTGCCAAATGAGACTTGGCTGATGCCGCGAGAGCTGGCCGAAAAACTCTATCGCGATGGTCGTCTGCGCGAACAGCAGCCGGCCGGCACCTACGCGCGTAAGGTCCTCGAGCAACTGCTCATCGATCTGTCTTGGTCGTCGTCCCGCCTGGAGGGCAACCGCTATACGTTGTTGGCGACCGAAGACCTGTTCAAGCGTGGAACCGCCGGCAGCGACGGGGACGCAGTGATGCTGCTTAACCATAAAGCGGCCATCGAATTTCTTGTCGATGAAGTACCCTTGCAGGGCCAGTCGACCGCGCTTATCCGAAACCTGCATGCCATTCTTATGCAGGACCTTCTGGCTGATACGGATGCGCTGGGCGCGATTCGAAAGAAGGTAGTCAATATCAGCGACACGGTCTATGTGCCGACTCAAGTGCCTTCCGTCCTCGAGGAGATGCTGGGGACCATCCTGCGCAAGGCCAAGCTCATCAAGAATCCGATCGAGGCCGCTTTTTTTCTGTGGGTAAATCTGGCTTATCTACAGCCATTCGAGGATGGCAACAAGCGCACCAGTCGCCTGGCGGCCAACATTCCGCTGATGCTCTATAACTGCTCGCCGTTGTCCTTCCTGGACGTCGACCCGCACGACTACGCGCGGGCGATGGTGGGCGTGTACGAATTCCTGGACGTATCGTGTGCGGTGGATCTGTTTGCCTGGACCTATCGCCGCTCGATGAAGAAGTACGTCGTTGTAATGGAGTCCATGGGTGCCCCGAACCCTCTCAGAGTGCGATACCGGGAGCACTTAATCGAGGCCATCGGCCTGGTGGTTCGCGACAGGAAATCCGCGCAGGCCGCCGAGGATGAACTGGGGCTAGGCGAAGCCCATACCCCGGGATTTCACGCAATGCTGGTCGATGAGTTGAAGAAGCTAGAGGTATTTAACTGCGCGCGGTATCGGCTCACGCTGAGCGCCACGCAGGCTTGGATTGACGCTAACCGCCCATACTGAGCGCAGCAGGCACCCATGCACTCGGCAAAAATCGTTCCGCGGCATTGAGAGTTCGGTTTACGCGGCGCCCCCGCGTAAGAACCGAACCACACCTACTCGACTTCAAATAGACTTGGCCAACTCCGGCACGGCTTCGAACAAATCGGCGACGAGGCCGTAATCGGCGACACCGAAGATCGGCGCTTCCGCATCCTTGTTGATCGCGACGATGACCTTGGAATCTTTCATGCCGGCCAGATGTTGAATGGCGCCTGAGATCCCGACTGCAACGTAGAGTTCCGGTGCGACGATCTTGCCGGTTTGCCCGACCTGCAAATCATTGGGGGCATAGCCTGAATCGACCGCTGCCCGCGATGCGCCGATCGCGGCGCCGAGTTTTTCTGCGAGCGGATCGAGCAGCGCGAAGTTCTCCGCACTGCCGAGACCGCGTCCGCCAGAGACAACGACGCGCGCGCCCGTCAAGTCGGGCCGATCGTTCGCGGCGATTTCTCGACGCACGAACGTGGATAGACCCGTATCGGCGACTGCGGGTGCTTCGACGATTTGCGCGTTTCCGCCCTCGAGCCGCGCGGCTTCGAACGCGGTGGTCCGGATCGTGGCGACCTTGATGGGATCGGAAGACTGCACCGTGGCAATGGCGTTGCCCGCGTAAATTGGACGCTGAAACGTATCGTCGCAATCGATCGCGATGACATCGGAGATCTGCGACGCGTCGAGCTTGGCGGCAACGCGCGGGGCGGTGTTTTTACCCGCAGCCGTGGCCGGGAAGAAGATATGGGAGTAGCCCTTCGCAAGCGCCAGCACTTGCGCGGCGAGATTCTCGGCAAGCGTCTCCTTCAGATGCGGCGCATCGACGAGTATCACTTTATCCACGCCCTCGATCGTTCGCGCCGCATCGGCGAAGGGGCGAACGCCGCTACCAGCGATGAGAACGTGGACGCCGTTGCCCACTTTTCGCGCAGCCGAAATAGTATGGAGCGTCGAGCTCTTCAGTTGGCTTTCATATTCAGCAATAACGAGGGTAGGCATTCAAATCACCTTGGCTTCGGTTTTCAGTTTCTCGACAAGCGCCGCGACATCGGGCACGACAATGCCGGCCTTGCGAACGGGCGGCTCGACCACCTTCAATGTCTTCAGACGCGGCGCTGGATCGACGCCAAGATCCGAAGGCCTGACGATGTCGATGGGCTTTTTCTTCGCCTTCATGATGTTGGGCAGCGTCACATAGCGCGGCTCGTTCAAGCGAAGATCGGTCGTCACGATCGCCGGCAAGCGTAGGGATACGACTTCCATGCCGCCATCGACTTCACGCGTGATCGTTGCGGTATCGTCGCTGATTTCGATTTGGCTCGCGAACGTCGCTTGCGGCCAGTCGAGCAGCGCGGCCAGCAATTGGCCGGTTTGCCCGGCATCGTCGTCGATGGCTTGCTTGCCGAGGATGACGAGTTGCGGCTGCTCGCGATCGACCACCGCCTTGAGCAGTTTCGCCACGGCCAGCGGCTGCAATTCGGCGTCGGTCTCGACGAGCACGCCTCGATCGGCGCCGATCGCCAGTGCCGTGCGCAGCGTTTCCTGGCTTTGCGCGGCGCCGCAGGAAACGGCCACCACTTCAGTGGCAATGCCTGCTTCCTTGAGACGCGTAGCGGCTTCGGTCGCGATTTCATCGAACGGATTCATCGACATCTTCACATTGCCGATCTCGACGCCGCTTTGGTCGCCTTTGACGCGAACTTTTACGTTGTAGTCGACAACGCGTTTGACTGCTGTCATCACCTTCATCGCTTGATCCTCAGAATTTCTACTCGGTTGTGCCTGCTGTGCGTGGCTTGACGGTGACGATTATCGGAGGCTTGGCCCCGCGATCGTGCGGCTCTAGGCGCAGTGGCCGGTCTACGCTGCTCACAATCATGAACTGTCCCGGCTCGACGGTACCTGCCTGTGGCGTGCCTTCCTCGCTGTAACGCAGTCCGCTATCGAAGGCGATCGCAATGGCGGCGCACCCCGGGGGGACGATCGTTGCGACGACGATTGCATCGAGCGTCGTACGATAACGGCCCGACTCGGTCATGATGTTGAGGGCGGTAACAGGGCCATCGACGAGGGTCGCGTCCCATGCTGTATCGCCGTCATACTCGAGCGCCTTAAACGGCTCGAGCCTGATGACCGATGCCCCGTGGCGCAACGTCACGCCGTTTCCGCGCAGTACATAAGAAACACGCGTGATGCCATCGAATCGGGAGTAGGGGCCATTGCGTTCGACTTGCGCCACGCTAACTCGCCACCGCGTCCCATTCGTCGCGAGGGTTCTCGTGATGCCGCCGCCGTTTCGCCACGGTTCGGCGAGCACCGAGGCGAGAGCGCGAACGTCGATGGCCGACATCGCTCGCGCCTCAGGACACCGCGCCTAGGCCGTATTTGCCCGTCAGCAATTCGCCCGTCGAGAAACGTTCGATCGAATACGGCTTGAGCGATATATCGGTCGGCATGCCGAGCGCTTCTTGCGCAAGTACGCGGCCGACCGTCGGCGAAAGCTTGAACCCGTGGCCCGAGAATCCATAACCGACGACCAGCCCTTCAGTGCCCGGCAGCTTGCCCAGTACCGGGTTCCAGTCGGGGGTCACGTCGTAGACGCCGGTCCACGAGGAGGCAATACCTGCAGTCTCGTACTCGGGGAAGCGCTCGGCCACCTGGGCGCCGACTTCGACCACATAGTCCATCGGAATGTCGCCTTGCTCCGTGTCGGCCGCGTTGAGCTTTTCACCGACGACGCCTTCGCTGACCAGCATCTGGTTGCCGCCATAGCTGCGGTAATAGAGCATGCCGGGCGATGCGAGATCCTTGAAGACGGGCATCGAATACGTGTACTTGGCTGCCTCGCATTCCAGCGCAAGTACCGCGTGACGCTCGGGCATGATCGGAAGATCACGTCCGGTCCAGCCGGCGAGTTCGGGCGTCCAGACGTTTTGCGTACTGATGACCATCGACGTGGCGAAGTCTCCGATGCTCGTCGACACGCCAACGACCTTATTTTTCTCGAAGAGAATCTTATTGACCGCGACGTTCTCGCGAATCGTCACACCGCCACGGCGCGCAGCCCGCGCGAAGCTTGTCGCGACGAGATAGGCATCGGCGAAGCCGGCTTCCGGTTCATAGCCGATGAGTGCGGCGTCGTCGAAATGCGCGATCGGCAGCAGCTCCTTGGCTTGGCTTTTATTGAGCAATTCGAGGGCAATGCCCTGCTCCTTCTGTTGCATCAGCGACGCGCGCAGCGGTTCGAGCTTGTCGCCCTCGCCGGAGACGATCATATAGCCGCATTTCACGAGGCCGCACGAGGCTTCTTCGTCGCCGAGGTACGCCGAGAAATCGTTGAAAACATCCCACGATTTACGGGCCAGTTCGACGTTCTCCTTGACGGAGTAATGCGTTCGCAAGATGCCGGAGGATTGCGAGGTCGTCCCCGCTCCGATCGTCGCCCGGTCGAGAACCAGCACGCTTTTAGCGCCCAGCTTAGCCAGTTGAAAGGCCACCGAGCTGCCGATGACCCCGGCGCCGATCACCACAACGTCATAAGTATTCACAGTTCCGTCCGTTTTTCAGCAAGGTATGGCGGAAGTGTGCGGCGCGAAAAACGTGGACGCGAAAATATAAGAAGAGTCGATCTTTAGCAAAAGCGAGATCGAGGTGGTGGCGTCCGTGGCTACTCGTGCCCGAGCCGCCGAATTCGCCCGGTAAACAGCACGACGGCAGCCACGACCGGAATAATGAGCAAACCTTCCAGGACGTCCGGATCTAGCGACAGGTGGGCGGCGTGGAGGGCGCGCAACGCCGCGCCGGAAAGATTGAGGACGTAGTAAGAGATGGCCGCCACCGACAAACCCTCGACGGCATGCTGCATCCGCAACTGCGTTTTTGCCGTGCGGTTCATGCCTTCGAGCAGGGCGGTCGTATGTTCTTCCTGCGCTAGATTCACGCGAGTCCGCAATAGATCGACGGCGCGTGCCACGCGCGTCGCCGACTGCTGATGGCGGGCCCAGACCGAACCGCAGGTTTGCATGGCCGGCAGCAGCCGCCGCTGCATGAATTCGGCGATCGTCGGGAATCCCTCGATGCGTTCCTCCCGAAGTTCGGCAATGCGGGCAAGGACGAGTTTTTCATAGGCCGAGGATGCGCTGAAGCGCGTTTCGAGACCCGCATGCGCCTCGATCTGGCCCGCCAGCCGGGTGAGTTCGCGCAGCAGATAGGCATCGTCGTGGTCATGGCCCGAGTCTTCCATGCGGCGCATGAAAACCGACAGCGACGCATCGAGTTTGCCGAGCAATTGGCTGTGACGGCGCGCGTCGGGCAGCGCGAGCAGGGCCATCATGCGGTAGGTCTCGATCTCGAACAGACGTTGGATGAGACGGCCGGCCTGCGCTTCGCGGAACCCGAGATCGAGCACGAGAAAGCGCGAGAAATGATCTTCATGCACGAGCCAGTCGCAGTAGACTTCGCCGGCCGCGAGCACCTTCGTGCCGACGAGTACCGGCCCGGGCAGTAGCTTCTGAACTTGGGCGCGTGCGAGCTCGGCTTCCTCGCCGCAACGCAGTTCGGCATGCACGGCGACCAAGACGCTCTCGTTCAGCAGCGAGAGCCACGAAGCGGGAAGCGCTTTCATCGACGCTCCGCGAAACAACGCTTCTTCCGCGCCGGCTTGCACAAACGTGAACGTGGAGAATTCGGTATGCTTCTCCCACTTGATTTGCCACTCGCCTTTTTTCGCCGCGTAGTGATTGTGATGCGGCGTCGGCGCCGGCAGCCCTAATGCCGCTGCCAAGGTCGTCAGCAGGCGGCCATGTATTTCGTCGTCGCGCTCGGAAAAGATCGCAAGATGGCTCAGTGACGCCGGACCGTCGATCCGGAGAAACGGGCGGGCGTGCAATTCCTTCGATAGCGGATCTCTAAGCGGGTGATTGAGCGACGAAAGCATGGGTATGTCGATAGCCGGGCGTGATAGTGTAGCGCGTCAATATGGCAATTTGGCGCGATGAAAGGCAGGCTAAGTCATCAACGCGAATGTTCGCCCTTCGCGGCGCCGATGCTCTGATATGCCCCGATACACCAACGAGCGCTTCTCTGCAGCATAAGTGGCGGTTATGTCCGAAGGGTTCGGCAATATGGCGGCTTACGATGATCGGACCGATGGGGTGCCTCGTTCGCCCCAGGGATCATTCGAACGACGAGTCGACGACATCGGCTCACCTGCACGGACGCCAACCGCCATGAATACGCAGAGTCTCCTTGAGCAATACGGCCCTCGCGAGTGGATGGAATACGACGTCGTGATCGTGGGCGGCGGTCCCGCCGGTCTGTCGGCCGCG
>CAYRLJ010000009.1:0-39354 GCA_964425025.1 uncultured Burkholderia sp.
GCTGCGTCGGTGAGATGCATGTGGCCGGGTTCGAATGGCTCGGCGATGTGGCGATCGACACGCATGGGGCACACGTTTCCGAAGCCGTGTGGACGCTGCTCGACGCGGCCATCGAACGTTTTGGGCCGACACCCGTGCTGCTCGAGCGCGATACGAATCTGCCGACGCTCGATCTGCTGCTGCACGAATACGGGCAGCTCGAACGCCGGCTGCTCGGTGCCGCCGGTGCGTGCACAGCGACGGTGGCCGACGTCGAGGCGACGCCATGCTGAACCGCTCTCGCTATGGCTCGCTCCTCGCTTGCTTCGCCGCGTCGCTTGTCGATGACGCACGCTCGCCGGCCGGCGTCACGCCGCAGACGCGCGACCGAATCGACATCTACAGGAACAACACGCGGCTCAATCGCATCGCGGCGCTGACCGACGCTTATCGCAACGTCGTGCAACTCGTCGGCACAGAGTATTTCCGCTCACTTGCTCGTGCCTATGTCGATCGCACACCGCCGAAGTCGGCCAACCTTCACGACGATGGCGCCGAGTTTGCCGCATTTATTCGCGGCTTCCCTTTCGCGGCCGATTTGCCGTATTTGGGCGACGTCGCCGAGGTCGATTGGCTGCTGCATCGCGCGTACTTTGCCGCAGACGCGGCGGCAGCCGATCACGCGACGCTCGCCGAACTCGACCCTGGCCGCTTTGCGGCGGCGTCGCTCAAGTTCGTACCGTCGGTGGGACTCGGACGCTCGCCTCTCTGGCCCATCGCCGACATCGTACAAATGCACGCCGGGGGTGCCCCAGCACGTCTAGACACCGGCGGGCAGTCGATGCTGGTCTGGCGCGAAGCGTTCGCAGTACGCTGGCAGGCGCTTGAACAAGCCGAAGCCAATGCCATGGCCGCGCTAATGACCGGTGCGGCCGTCCAAGACGCTTTCACGCAAACAGGCGCCGATGCCAGTTCGTTGCTGGCGCAACTATTCGGCCATCGGCTCGTTCTCGCCATCGAGGAGCATCCATGAAGATCGTTTCTAATCTGCTGCGCCGTCTGGACTGCGTTGCCGTTGCGCTGCAACCGCTGTTTGCACTTGCGATCAGGCTTTATGTGTTCCGCGTGTTCTTTCTCTCGGGGCTAACGAAGTTGCGCAGTTGGGACAGTACGCTTTATTTGTTTTCCAACGAATATCACGTGCCGGTGCTGCCGCCAGCCGTAGCGGCCGTGATGGGTGCCGGGGGCGAGTTGATATTCTCTGTCATGCTGCTACTTGGCTGGCAAGGCCGATTCGCCGCAGTGGGATTGTTCGTCGTCAATCTGGTCGCGGTGATGTCTTACCCGGGCTTAGAGCCTGTGATGATCAAAGACCATGTACTCTGGGCCGTCCTGATCGCATTTTTATTCTTCCACGGCGTCGGGCGCTGGTCGCTACAAGGCTTCTTTCAGCGGACGAAGATCGCTGCTTTGACGTCGTGATTGCTTCGCGATCGGTGGATACGCGCATCGCCCCGTCGTTGGGCCGGCTCGGGCCTCGACCCGATGTGCGCGCCCGAAACCAGCGTCGCCGAGCCCCGGACGCCGGTCGTGCAGATGCGCGTGACGCGCGATCCGAAAGCGCGTGTCGTCGACGGCGGCGAAATCCTCGGCCTCCTGCGTAAACCGGACCGAGACGATGACGCTGACGCGCGAGTGATTGCGCGCGAGAGTCCAACTCGGCTCCGTTTGCTGACGGCCCTTCACTTACTTAGCGATTTCCGGGCCGGCAGGATTGAGTTACGCGAAAAGGGCTTCGACGTTTTCCGGCGGACGGCCGATTACTGCGCGCCCGTTGCGGACGACGATTGGACGCTGCAACAGTATCGGATGCGAGATGATCGCGTCGTAGAGCCGATCGTCAGTCAGCGTCTGGTCGGCGAGTCCGAGGTCCCGATAGGGCGCCTCGTTGTCGCGAATCATGTCTCTGACAGAGCCGCCCAACATCTTGTGGAGTGCCTTCAGGTCGTCCATCGAAAAGGGCTCTCTGAGGTATTCGACGATCGTCACGGCCTCTCCGGTTTGCTTGAGCCGATCGCTGACGAGTTCGCATGCGCCGCGTGATTTGGAGCAGCGGGGGTTATGGTAGATGGTGATCATAGGAACGACGCCGGTTGCATAAGATTCGTCATTTTACGGGCTTGACCATGCCGGGCGGGCGATCAAAAGGGGCGGCCTCCTCGCGCTATTGCTGCGAGACGGGCTCGTGTCGAATGTGTCTCAAGGTCATGCCTCTCCTACGGCACTTTCTCGAAGCTCGGCATCAGAGCTCGACGTGTTTATGCGCATAAAGAGGGGTGGCCCCACTCTGACGGCGCCCCATCTAGAGAGACAAATCGACCTAGCGCGTATCAACGCGCCCCAATGGTGAGCCGCCCGCCGACGTCTGATTGATCCGCCCGCGCGCGCTCTTATCGCGATCCCCTCGCCGACGCGCTTCTCCGTTACCGATTACGCAATTCTCCGTTACCGATTACGCGCCGACCGGATATCGCGCCAAAACATCCCCCACATCCCACGGCGGCTAGCATCCATGCCGCGGCTGCCAATCTCGCCGCACGTGCTTGCTATTGCGCTTCGCAAAATCGCCCACTGCGCTCGTGCCACGTTCCTGCCGCGCCCAGCGCGCCGGCCGCAGTCCTTTATGCGCATAAACCGCTGGCCAATTGGATAATTCGTGGTTATATCGCGACGAAGTCATTGAAAATCGAAATTCACGAGGTAAAATTCGGCGATCTGTTAAGGAGCGAAAAAATTGGCAGCGGAAATCATCGCGGTAACTCAACAGAAGGGCGGGGTTGGGAAAAGCACGATCGCCATGCATCTCGGCGCTGCTTTTCATGAGAAAGGTAAGCGGGTCCTCGTGGTCGACGCCGATGGTCAAAACACCCTCGTGCATTGGGCCAGCGCTTCGGCCGACGGCGATACCGGCATCCCGTTTCCGGTCGTCAATCTTTCGGAAGCGGGCGGACAGATCCATCGTGAAATCAAGAAATTCATCGGCGACTATGACGTGATCGTCGTCGACTGTCCGCCGTCCATTACCGAAAAGGTCTCAGGCGTCGTGCTACTAGCAGCCTCGGTCGCGGTCATTCCCACCTCATCTTCACCGGCCGATTATTGGTCTAGCGTCGGCTTGGTCAAGCTCGTCCAACAGGCCCAGGTCATGAACGAGGACCTCCGCGCGGTATTCCTTTTGAACAAGACGGAAGAGAAGCGCATGCTCACGCGCGAACTCAAGCGGGCACTGGAAGATCTAGGCTTCCCGCTTCTCAAGACTCAAATCCCAACGCGCGAAGCATACAAGCAGGCGATGGCGTTGGGCCAAACCGTATTGCAAATGAGCGACCGCGGCGCGAAGCTCGCCGCAGCGGAAATCCGCGCTTGCGCGGATGAGATCGTCGCCATGCTCCCCTGACTTTATGCGCATAAAGGACCCTGAATGAAACCCTCCCAGTTGGCCAAAGGCTTCCAAGCGCGCCCCGACACGACGAGCAGCGAGAAGCGCACGGCGCTCGACCGCCTCAATGCGATTGACGATCTGGTTAAGAGCGACATGGCGCCTTCAGTGGAAGGTATCGCAAAGCGATCCGAACCGGCTCTTCATGCCGTCCCGGCTGCTGCCGTTCCTCCTGCTAATCCGAACGAATCGGCTGAATACCGCGTCTGGCGTTCCGCGAATGCCTACCATCCGGGCCAAGTCATCGACCTTGATCTCAAAGCGATCAAGCCGAGTCCGTTCAATCCACGCCATTTTTATCTGAAGGCGTCGATCGCGGAGTTAGCCGTCAATCTGGCGAAGCAAGGTCAGCAGCAAGCGATTCACGTCATCCCCGACTATGCCAACCCCGGCATGTATTTCGTCAGCGACGGGGGCCGACGCGTACGCGCGCTCAAGGAGGCGAACAAAGAAACGGTGAAGGCGGTCGTCGTAGATTTGCCCGTCGGTATCGAGAGCTACAAGCTCGGTTATGACCTCAACGTTCAGCGCGACTCGCAGACGGTGTTCGACAACGCTGTCGTCTGGCGACGGTTTCTCGATGAAAAACACTTCCTAAGTCAGAAAGAACTCGCCGAGCACCTGGGTCTCGACGAATCGACGATCGCCGTGGCGCTATCGCTAGCGAAGCTCCCGGAATCTGTCATGCAGGAGATGGTGGC
Organism: uncultured Burkholderia sp.; assembly: GCA_964425025.1. Lineage (GTDB taxonomy): Bacteria > Pseudomonadota > Gammaproteobacteria > Burkholderiales > Burkholderiaceae > Trinickia. Next base: position 4,180 of record CAYRLJ010000009.1, read on the forward strand.
GCGTCCCGATCGCTTCGGTTCGAATATGGCCTATCAGGTCGGCCGGTACTACTCTGCGCGAGGCGTCGAGTCGACGCTGCGCTTGATTAACCGTATCGTTTCCGACGACCTCAGCACACGGCAAGTCTCGGATATCGTCAAAGGCCGAGCGAACCCGCAGGAAAATACTAAGCCCGCCACGCGGCAACGCTATGCACAGCGTATGGAAATCAAGCTCGACGGCCTCGCAGTTGGCGACTTGAAATCGTATGGCGACGATCGGCTCGAGTTGCGGTTGCGTGGACTCTCGCGTGATAAGCGCGACGACATCCTGCGGCAAATCGAACAGATCCTGCAGGCGAGTTAAGCAGTCGCATTGACGCAATGCCTGCGCGGGAACAGGTCGGGGCACCCCGAGCTAGACGGAGCATTCGCGCAGACGGCCACCGCACGCGGTGCGCCTCTGCCACCGGCGGATAAGAATCAGAACGAAAGGTAAAAAGATAACGCTGGAACCGGCCGCCGACAACGAGGCTCAGGGCCTGCTGCGCGGCGACCGGGGCGCGGCGTCATGCCGCGCGCGACTGCCTCAATGTGAAGGCCAGCAAATCGCCGTCGGTCGGCTCGCCCCAAGTCTTGCGCGCGAGCCAATCGAAAAAGGCCGTCTCGCCGAGCTTGGAGCTCAGGCCTCGGCGACGCCAGTCCTCCCGCAGATGGGAGCCGAGTTGCGGCAGCATGTCGTCTTCGAACGACTGCCGCGCGACCTCCTGTTCCGACTCACCTTGCTCTTCATAAAGCGCGCGCGCTTCTTTGCGGCGATAAGCCGCGTACTCGTCTAAAAGGCGCGCCTTCAGTTCGTCGGCCGGCACAACAGCCGCCAAGGCCTTGGCAGCCCCTCCAGCAGGCTGCTCGATCAGGTCGACGGGCGGGGCATACCCCTTCTTGAGGGCGTCCTTGAACAGCGCCGGAGCGCTGCGAACCGGCGGCAGCGATGCGCTGCGCATGCGTTGCTCGGTCATCTGCAACGCAGCCCGAATCCGGTTTTCCTCGCTATCGGCGTACAGTGTCTGTGCTTCCTTCAGTGGAATCCCAATTTTCACCATCCGGTCGATCAGCGTGCTGTCGAACACGTTCGGGTGTTCGTCGAGCGCGAGCATCGGCTGCTTGCGCTCGGTCACGCGAAATTGGATTTCCGCGACGCGCCTGCCTTCACGGTGCTCGATCAGCTCTACGAAAATATTCGTGACCGCGTTGACTTCCGCGATCGCCGGCCGGAGATAGTCGCGTTTGAAATACTTGTACTCGCGTTTGGCTTCGTCACCGGCCTCGGTGTCGGGCGTGCCGGATAGAATCGGACGCCACCACCCCCACGACTCGCGCATCGTCAGGTGGCTGGGATTGGTCAGGTAACGGACGCAAATTTCGTAAAGCGCGAGCCCCGCGCTGCTGCGCAATTGGCTCTGAAACTGCAGGCTCAAGCGCGCGTATTGCACCGGATCCAGCAGCTTCTTTTTGATCTTCGGCGCGAACGAGAACTCCACCCACACGCGGCGCGTGGCGGGATCCTCGAGAATTTCGGCATCGGCGATCAGCGTCGAGATGCCCCACTTGCGCCCAGGCTTCTGGCTCGACGTACCTTGACTCCATTCCACTTGAACGGAGACCATCCGCCGCAGGTGCTCTTTGACGAGCGCGGTATCGTTCGAATCGAAAGCGGAGTTGGCGACGATGTCAGATAACAACGCGCGATAGGTATCGCCCGATTCGTCCGCCTGCTGGGCGACGGCCAGCAACACGTTGAACAGCTTTCGCGTGAGCAACGTGATCTTGCCGCTTTTCGGCTGAATCGCGATGGCTTCGACGGCCTTGCGCAATTCAGCGGAGCTCGGGCTCACCACATCGGTTTTCTTCGCGCGCTTCGTTGCCATGCGTCAGTCGGGAAAGAAAATTTTCAACAGGATACAGAGTGTGGTGATGGGCGTCTAGAACCACGCTCTCACCCTTCCCGGTGAAAGTCGGTTCATTGCGGCGGCTCACCTCGATTTGCTCCCGAAAAGGCTCACCCGGCTCGAGCGTCGCGCACTTTACTACTCCGTTGTCGCGCGCGGCGTTCATCGCGAAGCCCTATCCAATTCACTGCGCCCTGGTCGGAAAAACATTCCCGTATCGGCTCACCGTGACGATTGTCGTTATTTTGCGACGGCGATTTACCGTGAAAATTCGCGGGGCGCCGACTGCACAACGGCAAGAGCGAGTCGAGGATGCCCGCAACGGCCTGAGGCACGAGCGCGCGCATCGGGAGAGGCTGTGCAAGCACCGCCAGTCGCATCGCGGTTCCTCCCGAATAGGCTCACCTTTGAGCCTTCCGGAAGGTAGCATCGCTGCGGGATTCGCCAATTTTGATGTTTGCCGAATGACAAACCGCTCCCGCAAATGCTCACCTTAGTCAACCTCGACCGCTACTGGGAGCGCATTCGGCGCCGCGTTGCGCATGCTCCCGCAAGTACTCACCTCTGTACGCCTTGCGGAAGATTTCCTAAACAGATCCGGTACTTAGCGTCATCGCTTCTCGCCGTTTCTAATCGCCGTCCGGGTCCCGCTTTAGCTCACCATGCGCGGCCAGTCGATCCGATAGCTCCGCAAAAAGATATCTGACCGCGGCCCCCGAAAACGCTCACCTTTTACGCGGGGCAGCGGCTCGACACCGCCTCACCCATGCCGTGGCGCCACGTTTCCAGCGAAAGTATCGACTAACTTCGGGATGCGATACGGGTCGAGCCGTGCTTCCGAAGCCTGAAAGGTCTCACCTTTAGAGGCAAGGAGCATACAAAATCGCATCGTGCGATCCGCAGATTCATGGTCCTGAAAAAGCTCACCGCAACGAGCAAGCTGACGCTCAGCATGGGCCCCAGCCCCTCTGCTCCGCGGATGTCCTTGCCATTCAACTCCCGAAAAGCCTCACCTTTGCGCCATTTGCTGCCCCAAACCCTCCGGCTATCCCGAAAAAACTCACCTCCGGTGCGCATTTTTTCCCGAAAGGCCTCACCATGCCCAGTGGAAGTGTCGTTTTGGCGCCCAAAAGAGCCACTTTTGAGTATCCCGCAAGAACTCACCGTCGCTGTTCCACGTAATCTGGCCCGTCCACGTAACGACAAGGGCTACCGGCGAGCGACATCCCGCAATCGCTCACCTTTGGCCCAGAGCAGAATAGGGCCGGGTCCTGAATCCCCTCACGTCCGTTCCCGATCCTGCTCACGCTCATTCCCGACCCCCATCACGGAGAGATCCCGTTGAAGCTCACTTCGTTTCCTGTAAAGCTTCACCCGGTCGCCCTGGAACCCTTGCCAGACAACGGTCTCCCATGGCGTTAACGTTTTTAATAAGGGTTCAAGGGTGTTTACTTCAATGACTCTCAAGACGTAACGCTGTGCCCCTTAAGATACGGGCTTTGCAAACAAGTCCCCCGCGTGAAACAGGTCCCAAGTCCCCAAAAGACAGGGAAAGGACTTTATAAACAAGGCATTATGCAAGTTTCCTCGCTTTGTTTCACGAAATCACAGGCGCACACGAAACCAGCGGCGGCACGTTGCCCCTCCCTACGAGTATTTTTGACACGGAACGGATGGTGCGAGCACAATCGTACCATTCGATACGTATTTTGTTGTTATCAATACACGCCTACTGCTACGAGCCCCCTATGAACGTGGACGAGGAACGCCAAACCATTAGAAAAGAGCTGGAATCGCTTCGAAACAGCGGTATGCATCGCCGTGAGCTCTCGTTGCATGCTTGCAAACGCTTGTTCTTCGATCTTGGCATTCGTCCTTCCGCTGCAGCAGTGCGCGAACTGACGCAAACCGGTAGCGCGAGCGACATCCCCAAAGACATCGATCATTTCTGGGAGCGGATTCGCGACGCTTCGCGCGTAAAGATCGGCAATGGTGCCATTCCGCAAGGTCTCGAGGAAAAGGCCGGCGAACTGCTGGGCGCATTGTTCGAACATGCGATCGCGGAGGCAAAGCAAACCCTTGACGGCGAGCGAAAGCAAGTTTTCGATGCGCTTGAAGAGGCGACAAGCGCGTTACGTGAGGCGCAAATTCGTCGCGAGGCCGCGAACGAAGCGTGGCAGCGAAGCGAAGCTCGCGCCGAAGCCGCACTCGAACGCGTGCGAGCACTCGAAGCGCAGGCTAGCGCCGGGGCCGCTACGCGCACGAGCAACGAAGAAGCCCTGCAGGCAACGATCGCGCGATTGGAAGCGGAGCGAGCACGGCTCGAGCAGCGGCTGGAAGCGGAAGCAACGACGAACGCCTCGTTGCGCGAGCGTATCGATTTGCTTCATCAAGAACTGCGTCGGAGCACCGAACACTACGCCGTTCAAATCAAAGATGCGATCGCGGAAGCGGAGCGACGCGTCAAGCCGATGCTCGTCGAACTCGATTCGCTGCGCAATATGGCCACTACTTATCAAACCGGCATTCGGGACGCTAGCCGGAAAGAATTCGATTTCATCCAGCAATTGAGCGCGGCAAAGGGCCGAGGCGATCGCCTGGAAGCACAAGTGCGCGAGCAGTCGGACGAAATCGCCACGTTGAGCCGCGAAGTTGCCTCCGCGCGCGAGCGCGGGGCGTTTCCGCCCGAACTGGCCACGCTGTTGCGTTCCTGGGCCGAAGCGGGGAGGCTGATGGATGCCGACTTTGTCGCGCTCGGTACCGCGGCCGACGTTCTCGCCGAAGTTCCTGCGCATTGTCCGAAATGTTCGGAGGGGGAGCCCGAACTGGCACGGGCGGACGATGGCTACGAGCTTCTGTGCCCCGAGTGCGACCACACGTCGGGAATCAAGCGATCCAGGCTCGAAGCGGTGACGCGTTTCATGGACATGTCACGCGCCCATTAAGGTGAGCGTTTCCAGGATAGAAAAGGTGAGTGTTCGCGGGGGCCGCTGACTCAGTGCCGCCCGCCCGAGCGCGGCTGCACGCCATCTCGACGACGCAGCGTGCCAGGCGATTGCGCGCTCTGCGCCTCCTCATACGCGGCAACGGCGAACGCAAACGCCGCGGGCAACGCATTAGATAGGCCAAAGCTCGCGGGATCGTCCGTTTCCGGGTAGGTCATATCCTCGGGACGCTTGAAGAGATCAAGCACGTCGGCCTCATGCCGACTAGCAAAGCCGAGGTCTGCCAACGCCTCCGCTTCGATCGCGTGTAGCAGTCGCCATGTCAACGGGACGCCTTGCACGACGTAGCGCGCCGCAATGTGACGGACGATGTGTTCGAGGTCGCGCGCCGCGGCCTGAAAGCGCAGCGCGGCGAGATCTTGTTCTTTCATGGCCGCTCTCCGAATGACGAGATACTGTATAAATATACAGTATTCGGGCGCGGCAGCCTAGCGCGTCCCGCCGCTAACCGTGGATGACGACGAGCAGCGCTTTCGCCTCGGCCTTGCCGGCATTGCGGATCGCGTGCGGAACATCGGCTTGGTAGCGCGCGGTGTCCGCGGCCTTCAGGCGCCTAACTTCCCCGTCTGCTTCAATTTCCATCGAACCTTGGAGTACCGTGAGGTGCTCCCGCGTACCCGGTTCGTGCGCATTCGATACGAGTGCGCCGCCCGTCTGCAGCGTCAGCTCGTACCATTCGAACTTGCCGGCCAACTCGATGGGGCCCCATACGCGCAGTTGGTATTTCGCGCCGTGGCCGTCCAATGTCGGAATCTCATGCGGGCCTGAAACGGCAATCGTTTCGTGCGCGCGTTGGCTGGCGAATAATTGATCGAGGCTGACGCCTAGCGCGTTAGTCAGCCGCCAGGCGACCGCGATCGTAGGATTGGCTTTGTCGCGTTCGATTTCGGAGAGCATCGACTTCGACACCCCGGCAGAGCGCGAAAGATCGTCCAATGTCAGCTTTCGTTCCGTGCGCAGCCGCTGGATTTGCTCGCCGACGCGAGGCGGCGCCGCGGCGGCAGAGGGCGTTGCGGGCAGGGTTGAAGGCGCGGTGCGCCGAGTGGCGGTGCTTGCCATTTCGTTTTCGATCGCTTAAAGTCGTTCGCTATATCGAACTTCGGTTCGGAAAATTGGAATTGTTCGGCAAAACCGGACAACCGACTATAACAGCAATAGACAGCCGCAACGCCCGCCATCCGGCGAATGCGGCGCCCTTCCTGTCAGGAGCGAACCGATGCGCGACGCTTTTCTTGCTCACTTGCGCGGCACGATCGACCAGATCCGAGCCGACGGCTTCTACAAAACAGAACGCGTGATTGCCAGCCCGCAATCGGCGGACGTGCGTCTCGCCGGCGGCGAAGACGTGCTGAATTTTTGTGCGAACAACTATCTGGGGCTCGCTAACGACGCACGCTTGATCGCGGCCGCGAAAGAGGGGCTTGATAAAGACGGCTTCGGGATGGCCTCTGTCCGGTTCATCTGCGGCACGCAGACGGTGCACAAGGAACTGGAGCGTGCCCTGTCCGCGTTTCTCGGCACCGAAGATTGCATTCTCTATTCGAGCTGCTTCGATGCGAATGGAGGGTTGTTCGAAACGTTGACCGAGGAAACCGACGCGATCATCAGCGATGAACTCAATCACGCGAGCATCATCGACGGCGTCCGGCTCTCGAAGGCCAAGCGCTATCGCTACAAGAACAACGATCTCGCCGATCTCGAAACGAAGCTGCGCGAGGCCGATGCGGCCGGCGCGCGCTTCAAGTTGATCGCGACCGACGGCGTTTTCTCCATGGACGGCATCATTGCCAATCTAGCGGGCATCTGCGATCTCGCCGACCGCTACGGTGCGATCGTGATGGTCGACGATTCGCATGCGGTCGGCTTCATCGGAGAACACGGCCGAGGCACGCCTGAGTTTTGCGGCGTCGAGGGGCGCGTCGACATCATCACGGGCACGCTCGGCAAAGCGCTCGGAGGCGCCTCGGGCGGCTATATCGCCGCGCGCGCTGAAGTGGTCGAACTCTTGCGGCAACGTTCGCGGCCTTACCTGTTCTCCAACACGTTGACGCCGAGCATCGCGGCAGCCTCGCTCAAGGTGCTCGAACTGCTCGCGAGCGACGAAGGCGCGCGCCTTCGCCAGCGCGTCCGCGCCAATGGTGAGCATTTTCGGGAGGCGATGAGCGCGGCCGGTTTCACGCTCGTGCCGGGGCAGCACCCGATCATTCCCGTCATGCTTGGCGATGCGTCGGTTGCATCGCGCATGGCCGACGCCTTGCTCAAGGAAGGGGTCTATGTCATCGGTTTCTCCTACCCTGTCGTTCCGAAGGGCCGTGCACGAATCCGCACGCAGATGAGCGCCGCGCACACGCCGGAGCAAATCGATCGTGTCGTCGATGCGTTCACGCGCGTCGGCCGCACGCTTGGCATCGTTTAAGGAGCCTAGCAAATGAAAGCACTCGCTAAACTCGAACGTGCGCCCGGGCTCACCCTCACGCAAGTGAACAAGCCCGAAGTGGGCCACAACGATGTGATGATCCGCATCAAGCGCACCGCCATCTGCGGCACCGACATCCACATTTGGAAGTGGGACGACTGGGCGCAAAAGACGATTCCTGTCCCGATGCACGTGGGGCACGAGTATGTCGGCGAGATCGTCGAGATGGGGCAAGAGGTGCGCGGTTTTGCCGTCGGCGATCGCGTGTCCGGCGAAGGGCACATCACCTGCGGTTTCTGTCGCAACTGCCGGGCGGGGCGGCGTCACTTGTGCCGCAACACGATCGGCGTCGGCGTGAATAGAGAGGGGGCGTTCGCGGAGTACCTCGTGATTCCGGCGTTCAACGCCTTCAAGATTCCCGCGGAAATTTCCGACGACCTCGCGGCGATCCTCGATCCGTTCGGCAACGCAACGCACACGGCGCTCACGTTCAACTTGGTCGGCGAGGATGTGCTGATCACCGGCGCGGGGCCGATCGGCATCATGGCCGTCGCCATTGCGCGGCACGTCGGGGCGCGCAACATCGTGATCACCGACGTCAACGAGTATCGGTTAAGTCTCGCTCGCAAGATGGGCGCGACGCGCGCGGTCAACATTTCGAACGAATCGTTGCGCGACGTCATGAGCGATCTGCATATGACCGAGGGCTTCGACGTGGGCCTTGAAATGTCGGGCGTACCGAGTGCATTCACGGGCATGCTCGAGGCGATGAACCACGGCGGCAAGATCGCGTTGCTCGGCATACCGCCCACGCAGACGGCGATCGACTGGAATCAAGTGATCTTCAAAGGGCTCGAAATCAAAGGCATCTACGGACGCGAGATGTTCGAGACCTGGTACAAGATGGTGGCGATGCTGCAAAGCGGCCTCGATCTCTCGCCGATTATCACGCATCATTTTGCGGTGGACGACTACGAGGAGGCTTTCGCGACGATGCTTTCCGGCGAGAGCGGCAAGGTCATCCTGGATTGGACGGCGTAGCATCGAATTCGGCTTCGATGTGCACGCGCACTTCGTTGCCGACGGCGGGATACCACGTCGCCAGTCCGAATTGCGCCCGGTTAAATTCGCCTTGCGCCGAAAACCCGAGCGTATCGGCTTTCGTTAGCGGGTTGCGCCCGTATCCGTTGAAGGTGACGTCAAGCGTGACCGGGCGCGTCACCGTACGGATCGTGAGGTCTCCGTTCAGTTGACCTTTCGCGAGGCCCGTGCGGACGAAGTGTTTGCCGACGAAGCGGATCGTCGGGTAGCTCGCGGCATCGAACATGTCGGGCCCCTTCACCATTTTGTCGAGCAACGGCACTTTCGTGTCGACACTGGCCGCGTCGATCGCCACGTCAACCGTGCTGGCTTCCAGGCCGCCCGCTTTCCAATCGAGCGTGCCATGCGCATGGTCGAAGCGCATCACGAAGCGCGAGTACTTCAAATGCTCGACGTCGAACGTGATGCTCCAGTGATCGGCATCGAGCTTGTATTCGCCGGCGGGCACCTGCGCCTCGTCGGCCGATACGCTATGCGACACCACGCGCAGCGGTGTGCATGCGGACATCGACAGCGCACTCATCGCAATAGAGGCCGCGGTGAGCCCCGCGCGAACGACCGCCGCACGCCTCGTCGATCGCTTCATCGTCGTCATCGTCATCGCTGCCCTTATCATGGATGGTCAAAACGCTCGGCGCCGCCGCAGCTTCGCTCGTTTCCTGTATGTTCTCACCTTTCGGCCGATAGCTTGTGTTCGAGCGTTGCACTCGCGAAAGAGTAAGGCAGCAATTGCCTCGATCATGCGGTGCTGTCGTCGCCGCGACAAAGCGCCTTGAAGCTGCGACGTTTCAAAGCGAAAGACGCGTCCACTTGGAGAAAAGCATGTCGAATAGGAGTCCTAACGAAACGAAGCCGCCGCTGCCGCCCTTCACGCTCGAGACCGCGAGGCAGAAGGTCCGTGCGGCCGAGGACGGTTGGAATTCGCGCGACCCTGAGCGTGTCGCGTTAGCCTACACGCCGGAAAGCGTCTGGCGAAACCGCGCGGAGTTTCTCACCGGACGCGAGCAGATCGTCGCGTTCCTGCAGCGAAAATGGGCGAAGGAGCTCGACTACCGGCTCATCAAAGAGCTTTGGGCACATGATGGCAATCGCATTGCCGTTCGCTTCGCATACGAATGGCACGACGATTCAGGTAATTGGTTTCGCTCGTATGGCAACGAGAACTGGGAGTTCGACGAGCATGGGTTGATGGCGCGCCGCTTCGCTTGCATCAACGATCTGCCGGTCCGCGAAGGCGAGCGCTTATATCGGTGGCCGCTCGGCCGTCGGCCAGACGATCATCCCGGGCTCTCGGATCTGCGTCTTTAACGGTGCTTTTTGGCGTTTCGAATGACCGGGCAACGAACCCTAACCCACCCTAACCCCAGTCGGCGCGGGCCGGCAAACGGAGCGGACATGCGTTTCACGATGGCGAGAGCGCGCAGTATCGGCGCACGCGTGGTGCGGACGGCACTGACCGTCGTGCTTGGCACAGCGGCATTTGCGGTGGGATCCACGCAAGCTCGAGCGGCTGATTGGTGCGCCGGCGGCGTATGGATCGACGCGATGCTTGCATCCCATCACATCCATCCGAAGCAATCGTTCGAAGACGTCAATCCTGGCCTAGGCGTCGAGTGCTGGCTTAACGGGCAATGGGCGCTGACGGCGGGTGTATTTCGCAATTCGCTTTCTCATCCGTCCTGGTATGGCGGTGGCATTTGGGCGCCCGAGTTCACGCATTGGGGGGTCGTGCGCCTAGCTGTAATGGGCGGCCTCATCTCTGGCTACAACTACGGGAGCTATGGCTTTGGTCACGATCATTCCATTGGGCCCGTGGCCGCGCCGGTCGTAATGGTCGCGTATAAGCGCGTGGGGATGAACTTCATTCTCGTGCCGCCCATTCCTTCCGATAACCTGCCGTTCACGATCGGGTTTCAGTTGAAGGTGGGGTTTTGAGGCGCAAGTGGAGATACAAGATACTCTGTCCTGTAAATCCTCACCTTTGATCGGCGGCTGCCGGGGTTGCAAGGAATGGCGGTTGTTGAGCGGCTAACGCTAAAATGCGGATGGCTTTATTCGATCTTGCTAGTCACTCGCGCCAGATATACTTGGGAGGCGAACGGTCCCTTGGCTGTGTCGCTCAGGTATCCCAGGAGGAACGACCTCCCCCACACTGGGACAAAATGTCCGGGACGGCCCGGCTCTTTAAGGAGAGCCAATATGGCTTGGGTCATGCTTTCGGTTGCCGGACTTTTCGAAGTGGTTTGGGCCGTTTCGATGAAGCAGTCCCATGGCTTCACTAGAGTGATTCCTTCCGTCATCACCCTTGGCGGAATGATCGCCAGCGTTGCCTTGCTGTCATTATCGATGCGTACGCTCCCCCTCGGCACGGCGTACATGGTATGGACTGGCATTGGCGCGGTCGGAGCCTTTGCGGTTGGGATTGCTTTCCTAGGTGAGCAATTGAACTTCACGCGGATGTGCGCCGCAGTGTTAATTGTGAGCGGCCTGCTCCTGATGAAATTGGCTTCGCCTGATTAGGCATTCTTAGCCGCATTCCGCAACGCCTTTAATCACTTCGTCTGGACACCCCATGTGCAAACTCCGGTTCAAACGATCGACAAAGGCGAAGGACGAGCAGGGTCTGTGGTAGGCCACTTCCCGGAAAGCCTCACCTCTGACTGCTGGATCGTTGGCCGTCCGGCTAAGTCATGGCTACAAGCGCGTTGAGGTGAGACTTTGCGGGAGCGTTCCCGCGCATGGCCGACGCGCGCTCGCATCTTCCGAGTCTTGCGCTACGCCTTGCACTACCTACGATCGCGCAGCATCAGCGTCGAGCGCCGAAAGTGAGGTTTTTCGGGAGAGTGGGCCGGGCGCCTTGGCCATCCTCAAAATGCGCCGGCCGCGCTCGCAGCCGTCAAACGACCAGTCCGTGAGCCGGGCTCATCGGTGAAGGTGAGCCTTTTCGGGACTAGGGGAAAGAGCGCGGAAAGAGGTCGAACGCGGCGCACCGATCGCAGCGGCTAAGCGCAAACGAAGATAGATGTTCCCATCGAATCAGTCCTTTGCCCACGAGGCGGATGCATGCGTCATCGCGGTGTCCCGGCGAGAACCGCTTCAAGGTGAGACTTTCCGGGAAGATGCGACGCGCTCATTGATGGGCGATCGCGTTTTGCATTGACACGATAAACGACAGCCGGCGTCGCCGGTGAGCTGGCGATCTCCCGTCCGACGCGTCGCCCGACGAAGCACCGCGTTCGGGCGATCTCGAAACGGCTCGGCTGCTCGGCAAGCGTGTCGCCGAATTCGCGACGCGGCTTCGCTGAACGGCGCGCGATCGAAGACGCGGCCGCTCGAGCCGGCCGCGCGTGTCGTTGCTTCACACCCAGTGAAAAAAGGAAATGCCTGTTCGACGAAGGCCAGCACGGCTTGGCGCAAACGATCGGCCGACGATCGAGCCGGGGCGGACGCAGTGCAACGGCTATCGGTTCGAATTGGCTTCGACGCGAGGGCACTCGTGCTCGGCCTCGCGACGTCGTCGATTTTCCTTCGCCCGCACACGGGCTTGATGGCATGACCTGTGCTTGCCTCACGCGATTGAGCATTGGTTGTCGCGACTTTGAGCGGCGGATGTCCGGAACAGTGAGCCACGTCGAATCCTCAGCGCATGTCGGCTGCGTACTCAAGAGCATGGGCAGCCGGTCTCAAATCGCGATGTTTTTACCTGCTCCGGTATTTTTTTTGCTGTGGTCGAATACATCGCCGCGCCGTTCTCAAACCCCGTTATCACCCGACACGCAATGCCGACGGCTGGCCGTTGGTTTCTATGCGCATTGAGCAAATCTTTGCTGGGATTCGGAAACAGGGATTCCCTATGAGCGACACAACTAGCATGTCATCCAACACAGACCAACAGGGTTTCTGGTCGGGCGGCGGCGAACTCGGAAGGCTCATCCGCGCCTACGACTGGCGCTCGACCTCCTTGGGCGACCCGCAAAGCTGGCCTCGGAACCTAAAACTCGCGCTACGCATCATGCTGAACTCTCGCCAGCCGATGTGGATCGGCTGGGGCACTTCGCTCGTTTATTTCTATAACGATGCGTACAAGTCGATCATCGGCGGCAAGCATCCGTGGGCGCTAGGGCGGCCAGTCGCCGAAGTGTGGCACGAGCTATGGGACGACATCGGCGAGATGCTGGACCAAGCGATGAGCGGCGGGGAAGGGACGTACATGGAAGCCCAGCCCCTCATCATGCAGCGAAACGGCTATCGCGAGGAGACGCATTACACGTTCTCGTACAGTCCTGTTCCGAACGATGACGGCAGCGTGGGCGGCATCATTTGCGCGAATACCGACGATACGCAGCGCGTCATCGGCGAGCGGCAACTCGCGCTGTTGCGCGATCTCGCTGCGGGCTCCGCCGACGCACGCACGTGGCAGGAAGCGAGTGAGCTGAGCATACGTGCCCTCGGTGGAGACGGCCGCGACTTGCCCTTCGCGGTGCTTTATCTCGCCGAGTCCGGTGCCGGCGACGTGACGCTCGCCGGTGCGGCGGGCATCGAAGCGGGACACGAAGCGGCGCCGACTCGTATCTCGGCCGATGCCTCTGCTTTATGGCCAGTCCACGAAGCATTGCGAACCCATCGGCCCATCGTCGTCCCGGAACTGCAGGGCCGTCTGACGTCGCCAATTCCCTCCGGACCCTGGAGCGAGGCGCCGACACAGGGCGTCGTGATGCCCATTTTGCCGTCGGGTGAAATGGGGCGCGCCGGTGCGCTCGTCGTCGGGCTCAATCCCTTTCGTCTGTTCGATGAGAATTACCGCAGCTTCTTGAGCCTAGTCGCCGGACAAATCGGCGCGGCTGTGGCGCACGCGCAGGCATACGAGGAAGAGTGCCGGCGCTCCGAGGCGCTGGCCCAAATCGATCGTGCGAAGACGGCATTCTTTTCGAACGTGAGCCACGAATTTCGCACGCCGCTCACGTTGGTGTTGGGCCCCATCGAAGACGCGCTCGGCGATACGACGGGCGCGGCCCTCCCGCCGTCGCAACGCAAACGGCTGCGGACGGCGCATCGCAATGGCTTGCGTTTGCTGAAGCTCGTCAATTCATTGCTCGATTTCTCGCGTATCGAGGCCGGCAGAGTGGTCGCGACATTCGAACCGACCGATCTCGCGAAACTGACGGCCGAACTCGCGTCGAACTTCGAATCGGCGACGGACCGCGCACGGCTCAAGCTCTCGATCGCGTGTGAACCGCTGCCGCATCCCGTCTACGTCGATCGGGACATGTGGGAGAAGATCGTTCTGAACTTGCTGTCGAACGCGTTCAAGTTTACGTTCGAAGGGGAGATCGCCGTTGCGACCCGCCTCTCCGACGACGGTACCGCTGCCGAACTGATCGTCCGCGATACGGGTGTGGGCGTTCCTGCGCGCGAGTTGCCGCGGTTGTTCGAGCGGTTTCACCGTATAGAGGGGCAGCGCAGCCGCTCATTCGAAGGTTCCGGCATCGGGCTCGCGCTCGTTCAAGAACTCGTCAAGCTGCACGGCGGCATCATTGCCGTCGATAGCAAAGTGGGGCAGGGCACCGCATTCACGCTGCGCCTGCCCTTCGGCTCCTCGCATTTGCCGGCCCAGCAAATGGGGCCGACACGCACGCTGTCGCCGCGATCGGGACGTGTCGACGCCTACGTGGAAGAAGCGCTACGTTGGCTGCCGCACGGCGACACCTTCGAGAGCGCCGACACCGAAAACGACAGACCGCCGGAACGTGGCGACGAGATGCCCGAATGGTCATTCGGCCGAGGCACGATGGGCGAACGCGTGTTGGTCGTCGATGACAATGCCGATATGCGCGATTACATCGGACGCTTACTGGGGACACGCTGGGAGGTGGAGACGGCGGCGGACGGTCGCGCCGCGCTCGAGGCGATTCGCAGGCACACCCCCGATTTGATTTTGAGCGACGTCATGATGCCGGTGCTCGACGGCTTCGGCTTGCTGCGTGAGATTCGAGCAGATGCGCAATTGCGTCATCTTCCGGTCGTCATGCTGTCCGCGCGTGCAGGCGAAGAGGCGCGCGTCGAAGGCCTTGAATCGGGCGCCGATGATTATTTGACGAAGCCTTTCTCCGCGCGCGAACTGATGGCGCGAGTGAACGCCAACCTCGAAATGGCGCGCCTGCGTCGAGATGCGACGCGTGAGCTGCTGGAGAGCGAGGCGCGCTTTCGCAACATGGCTAATCACGCACCTGTGATGATGTGGGTGAGCGATCCCACCGGTTCGCTCACTTACCTCAATCGGCTCTGGTGCGAGTTCACGGGGCAATCACTAGACGAAGCCTTGGGCAACGGCGCATGGGACGCGTTGCATCCCGACGATCGTAAGCAGTACGAAACGTCTTTCGTGCAGGCGAACGAGAATGGCGAGGCATTCAGTGCCGAATGCCGCGTGCGCCGTGCGGACGGCGTCTATCGGTGGGCGCTCAGCGCGGCCGCGCCGCGCTTCAGCGACGGCGGCACGTTTCTCGGCTACATCGGTTCGATCATCGATATCACGCATCGTAAGGAGGCAGAACGCATTCTGCAGGAGGCCAACGTCGTGCTCGAGCGGCGCGTGGCTGCGGCGATCGATGAACGTATGCATACCGAGGCGCAACTGAGGCAGGCGCAAAAGATGGAGGCGATCGGCAAGTTGACCGGTGGCGTCGCGCACGATTTCAACAACGTGCTGCAAGTGATCGCCGGCAATCTGCAATTGCTTAGCCGGGACGTTGCGGGCAATTTGCGCGCTGAACAGCGCCTGCAGACAGCGATTGCCGCGACCTCGCGCGGATCGCGTCTCGCCTCGCAGTTGCTCGCATTCGGCCGCAGGCAACCGCTTTCTCCGAAGAGCGTCAATTTGGGACGGTTGATCCGCGGCATCGATGACATGCTACGACGCTCGCTCGGCGAAGGGGTCGAAATCGAAACGGTGATCGTCGGCGGTTTGTGGAACACGTTCGTCGATACTGTCCAAGTCGAGAATGCGCTGTTGAATCTGGCGATCAACGCGCGCGACGCCATGCAAGGGCAAGGCAAGCTCACGATCGAAGCGGGCAATGCGTTTCTCGACGATACCTACGTCGCGCGTCACGGCGACGTCGCGGCAGGTCAATACGTGATGGTGGCCGTGACCGATACAGGATGCGGCATTCCCGCCGAATTGCTCGAGCGCGTGTTCGAGCCGTTTTACACGACCAAGCCCGAAGGCCAAGGCACGGGCCTCGGGCTCAGCATGGTGTACGGCTTCGTCAAGCAGTCGGGCGGGCACATCAAGGTCTACAGCGAAGTCGGGCACGGCACGACGGTGCGCATTTATCTCCCTCGCGCGCGGCAGCCGGAAGATGTCGAGACCGATATTGAAACAGGGCCGATTACGGGTGGAAGCGAGATGGTTCTCGTCGTCGAGGATGACGAAGACGTGCGCGGCACCGTCGTGGATTTGCTCTCGGAACTCGGTTATCGCGTGCTGCGCGCGAAGGATGCGCAAAGCGCATTAGCGATCGTCGAAAGCGGCGTGCCGATCGATTTGTTGTTTACCGATGTCGTGATGCCGGGGCCGCTCGCCAGCCCCGAGATGGCGCGCAAGGCGCGCGAGCGTCTGCCGAACATCGCCGTGCTGTTTACCTCAGGCTACACGGATAATGCAATCGTGCACGGCGGCCGGCTCGATGAGGGCGTGGACTTGCTGAGCAAACCCTACAGTCGCGAGGCGATGGCGCGCAAGATTCGCCAGGTGCTTCGCAGCCAGCCGCGCGCGGCGGTCGCCCCGCCTGTCATATCGAGCCTGCCGCCACCGCCGGAGCCGGAAGTCCTGCCGGGCAATTCCCGACTGGCGGCGCGCGTGCTGCTCGTCGACGACGACGCGATGGTTCGCTTTACGACGGCCGACATGCTGGGTTATTTGGGGCACATCGTCACTGAAGCCGGCGATGCGACGGAAGGGTTGAGGCTGCTCAGCGAGCGTGCATTCGACGTGATCGTCACCGACATCTCGCTGCCCGATTTGTCGGGCGACGAACTGGCTATGCGTGCACTCGCGTTGCAGCCTGGCCTGCGCGTGATTTTTGCGACGGGCTACGACGCGCTGCCCGACGACAGCGATCACCAAGCGTTAGCGGGTGCGATGCTGCTGCGCAAGCCGTACAACAAGGAGCGGATCGAGGAAGCGATGAATGCCGCGATGGCTGCGCGGCTGGCAGCCGGAGCGTCGCGCGCGTCGATCGAGGAGCGCGAGGTACCGGCTACCGAGGGCAAACCCGCGAAGCCGATGCCCTCGATGTGAGATACGTCTCGCCGACGTCGCGATTTAGACGTCGGCGAGCGATCGATACGAATGTCGGCTTGGGCAAAGGTGAGTCGTTTCGGGAGCGGTGAATCGACCGGCGAGTTCGGAAACTTCATCTCCCGAAAAACCTCACCTTAATTCGAAGCGTGCTTGGGAAGGTGAGGCTTTTCGGGAGTTGCGTCGCGATATGCTCTTCATTGCCGACGTGTGGCGAGCACGGTTAATCAGACTTTCTCTTGTAGGAATTATCGAGTGCATACGTAAAAAGATTTTGAGAAAGGTGTCGTTATGTCGGCGAACGTCCCTTAATCCGCGAGAAAGAAGACCCAGTGGGCTTGCGGCTCGCGCCATGTCGCCGGCGTACGTCGGTCCTCGGCGCCGATCGCCGCCTCCATGCAAGCTTCCTCGCGTGGGCGCGGCGCAGGGAGGGCGTCGGAAAGGTGCCGCGGCACCGGGCGCGATCCCTCCCGGACCTTCTTCGCTCGCCAGGTGAAACAGACCATGCATGTGAAAAGAGGCACGGGCTTTCTGCTTGTTTTGCTTTTTATCGACTTTGTATCGATAATTCAAACTGACACCGCCTGACGACCGTCGTGCGCTACCGCCTAGGTAGGCGCCGGTTGGCGGCTGCAAACTTTACGGCCGTGAGTCGAGTATGATGCGGCTCGGGTCAACGGGGGATTTAGCCACCCCTGCATCAACCATAACCGGAATCATCGATGGAACAGCTTGAGGGCGAAGCTCGCGAACGGTTGATTCGCTGGCTGCGACGCCGCATGGACGAATTCGGCATTACCGTAGAAGCCGTCGCCGAATCGATTTCCGCCGATAAGGAGGCGGAGCGGCCTATTCTTTATCGCGATGCGATGGGCAACACGTGGGACGGGTACGGGGATCCTCCCGATTGGCTGCGCCGAGCCGTCGCGGCTGGCCAGCAAATGGATTTTTATCGCTGCGAAAGTTGACGTAGGCGCAAAGCGTCATTCGTCATGCGACGTTTTGGTCGGTACCTCTTCAGTCGGCCAATGATTCTCATAGACGCATTCGCCAATCGGCATCCGCTTGGCCCATTGCTCGAGTTCGAGCATCGGCTTCGAATAAAACGCTTCGACATGGCCGAGGCATAGGATCGCCACAGGCCGCGCGCCCGGCGGCATGCGCATCAGCGTGCGTACTTCGTCGATGTCGAACAGCGATACCCAGCCCATGCCGAGCCCTTCGGCGCGGGCCGCGAGCCACATGTTTTGAATGGCGCAGGCAACCGACGCCAAATCCATCTCTGGCATCGTGCGCCGTCCGAAGACGTGTTTTTCGCGTCCGTCCATCAGGGACATCACAAGCAGCTCGCCGCACTCGAGCATGCCTTCCACTTTCAGGCGCATGAATTCGTCGTGCCGCTCGCCAAGCGCGTCCGCCGTGCGCACGCGTTCGCGTTCGACGGCAGCATGCAGCGCCGCGCGCAGCATCGAATCGGTGATGCGGGCGATGCGCCACGGCTGCATGAAGCCGACGCTCGGCGCATGATGAGCCGCGTCGATCAAACGGGCGAGGACGTCGGCATCGACGGGGCCACGCACGAAGTGGCGCATATCGCGGCGTTCGTGAATCGCGCGATAGACAGCCGCGCGTTCATCATCGTCAAATTGCATCGTCATGGGTAAGCGGTGGTAAACGCCGCGGGAGCGGCAATACGCGCAGTGTAAAGCGCCTGACCCTGGGGCGGGCGGTTACGATTTTATCGCCTCAAAAGCGGGAATGGACGTTGCGGCCTTCACGGGTGTACGACAAACATATCAACCCGCAACCGAATGGAGGACTGCCATGTCGCACGCGAAGCCGAGCAATTCCGCACCGAGCAATCCGCGTCAGCAGCAACAGAGCAAGCCGATGGGCCAACAGCAGCAAAACCAGCAGAAGATGCCGCGCCAGCAAGGGGGCCTGCGTCAGCCGTGACGACCGCGGCGGTTCGACGTTCGGCGCGGCGGCGCAGTGCCGCGCTGGGGCGTCAGTCCGCACTATCGTTCAGGTTTTTTGCCTATGAACGACACGTCCGTGTCCGAGCGTGAACGCAATTGGAGTGCGCGCACGACTTCGCAAGTTCGCGACGCGCTGGCCGGCCGCCGGCGTGGCGCGCGTTTGCTGCTTCCGTTCGCCGGCCCGGCCGTGGTCGTGTCGGTGGCCTATATGGACCCGGGCAATATCGCGACGAACTTGCAAGCGGGCGCCGGCTACGGTTATGCGTTGCTCTGGGCGGTGCTGTTCGCCAACGTCGCGGCGATGCTGTTTCAAGCCGTCTCCGCGCGGCTCGGTGTCGCGACGGGCGTCAGTCTGGCGAAGCTTTGCGCACGCTCCTTACCGCACCCCGTGGTGCTCGCGATGTGGGGCGTCAGCGAGATTGCGGCGATGGCAACGGATCTGGCCGAATTTCTCGGCGGCGCTATTGGCTTTTCACTGCTTGCACGGATCCCGCTGATCGTCGGCATGGCGATCACGGCTGTCGTCACCTGGGTGTTGCTGTTGCTGCAAAGGCGCGGCTTTCGTCCGCTCGAGCTGGCGATCGGCGCGCTCGTCGGTTTGATCGTCGTCGCTTATATCGCGCAACTGTGCCTGATGTCGGTGCCATGGCGTCCCGTGTTGCACGGCATGTTCGTTCCGATGGTGCCCGATCGAGAGGCGCTCATCGTCTGCGCCGGAATCGTCGGTGCGACCATCATGCCGCACGCGCTGTTTTTGCATTCGGGACTGGCCGGCGAACGCGTTAGGCCGCGCGACGAACAAGAGCGGGCGAAACTTGTTCGTTATGGCAATGCCGAAGTGATCATTGCGTTGACCGTGGCCGGGCTCGTCAATATGGGCATGGTCGTGATGGCATGCAGTGCGTTTCACGGCAACCATCGCGAACTGGCCGACATCGGCGCGGCCTATCGCACGTTGACACCGTTGTTCGGCTCGATGGCAGCGGGACTCTTTTTGACGTCGTTGATGGCGTCGGGCATCTCGAGTTCGGTGGTCGGCACGATGGCCGGCCAGATGATCATGCAGGATTTCCTCGGCGTGTCACTGCCCTTGTGGCTGCGGCGCCTTGTGACGATGGTGCCTAGTTTCATCGTGGTTGGGCTCGGGCTTGGCGTCACGCGTGCGCTCGTGCTCAGTCAGGTCGTGCTGAGCTTTGCGGTACCGGTGCCGATGCTTGCCTTGATCGGTTTCGCAAGCAGCCGGACGGTCATGGGCGATCATCGTCTCGGTCACGCCATGCAGGCATTGGCCGTGGCGGTATTCATCGTCGTCGTGGCGATGAATGGAATTTTGCTCGCCCAAAGTTGGCCGTTTTTTTGACATCGGCTCGCCTACCGGCATCCATCGACGGTTGCCTCGTCGCCCTTCCTGTCAACCCGCCGACGAAGGTCTCCTCCCAATATCGAGCCCTAAGGTGAGTGTTTGCGGGAGTTCGAGTGCGGTGAGATCGATGCATCCCTCCCGCCTCACGTTAGATCGCTTGCGGATGACCGAACCGGCGTGGAGGGCGACATCGCCACTCCCCATCTAGGTCATTCTTCGCACAGAACGCTATTCGCGGGGTGCTCCCGGGTGAGGCGCCGATCAATCGCCGTGCTCACCGCATTGCCGGCGACGCGAACGAAAGGTGAGGGTTTGCGGGAGTGTTCCAAAGTATGGGCAAACCGGTCGACCTTCATCGTCGAAGCGCGATTTATGCGATCATCGGCGGCTGCGGCGTGGCCTGGCAGCCCATCATCGCCATTGCAACTACTGCCGGCCCACGAGCCGGCTCCATAGGAGACTCTACGATGCAGATCACGGGAGACATGCTGATCGGCGGCAGTTCGGTGCGCGGGACCGCGGGAACGATGCGCGCGTTCGACCCCGCCCGTAACGCCGAAATCGAACCGGCCTTCGGCGCGGGTAGCGCCGACGACGTCGATCGCGCTTGCCGGCTCGCGCAGGCCGCGTTCGATTCGTTCCGCCAAGCGCCGCTCGAGACGCGCGCGCGTCTGCTCGAGGCGATTGGCGAGCGCATTCTCGCGCTGGGCGATGCGCTCATCGAGCGTGGCCACGCCGAATCGGCATTGCCCAAAGCGCGCCTCGAAGGCGAGCGCGCGCGCACCGTTGGCCAGCTCAAGCTGTTCGCGCAACTCGTACGCGACGGCCGCTGGTTAGGCGCGACGCTCGATTCCGCGATGCCTGAGCGCAAGCCGTTGCCGCGTTCCGATCTGCGTCTGCAAAAGATCCCTGTCGGCCCGGTGGCCGTGTTCGGCGCGAGCAATTTTCCGCTGGCGTTCTCGGTGGCGGGCGGCGATACGGCATCGGCATTGGCTGCCGGTTGTCCCGTCGTCGTCAAGGCACATCCGGCGCATCTGGGAACGTCCGAACTCGTGGGCCGCGCGATTCAGGAGGCGGTGGCCGAGTGCGGGTTGCCGGCCGGCGTGTTCGCGCTCGTGATCGGCGCGGGTAATGCCGTGGGCGAAGCGCTCGTCGCGCATCCGGCCATCAAGGCCGTCGGCTTCACAGGTTCGCGCGGCGGCGGCATTGCGCTGATGAATATCGCTGCACGCCGGCGCGAGCCGATCCCGGTCTATGCCGAGATGAGCAGCATCAACCCGTGCTTCGTCTTGCCGGGCGCGTTGGCAGCGCGGGCCGAGGCGGTCGCGAACGGGTTCGTCGATTCGCTGACGCTCGGCGTGGGCCAGTTCTGTACGAACCCTGGGCTCGTCGTCATCCTCGACGGCCCCCATCGTCAAGCGTTCGTCGATGCGGCCTCGAAGGCGCTCGAGAAGAAGGGGGCGCAGACGATGCTGACGGCCGGCATAGCCAGCGCATACCGCGATGGCGTGCAGCGGCGCGCGGACGTTGCAGGCGTGACACGCGTGAGCCAAGGCGCGAGCACCGACGCACAGCATTCGGCGTTGCCCGAGTTGTTCGCCACGACGCAATCGCGCTTTATCGCCGAAGCGCCGCTCGAAGACGAAATCTTCGGTCCGACGTCGCTGATCGTGACCTGCTCGAATGTCGAGGAGATGATCGAGTTGGCCGAGCATGTCGAAGGACAATTGACGGCGACGCTGCACATGGAGCGCGACGACATCGAACTGGCGCGCAAGCTGCTGCCGACGCTCGAGCGCAAGGCCGGCCGCATTTTGGCGAACGGATTTTCGACGGGCGTCGAAGTCTCGCATGCGATGGTGCACGGCGGCCCGTTCCCGGCCACGTCGGATCCACGCTCGACGTCGGTGGGCTCGCTTGCGATCGAGCGGTTCCTGCGGCCCGTTTGCTATCAGGACTTGCCGGCCGAACTGTTGCCCGAGGCCGTGAAGGACGGCAATCCGCTCGAACTCTGGCGTTTGCGCGACGGCACGTTCGAGCGCCGCTGAGCGTCAGCCCGCGCGGGCGCGCAGCGGTAGTGCAAGCAAGCCGCCCGCGATCAATTTCATGGCTAGGCCGAACCCGGTGATGAGGGCGCCGAGTCGCAACACGCGCCATTCGAGCGGTAGCAATGGCGCGACGAACAGGGCGGATGCAAGACAAAGCACGACCGTGAGCCAACGCGCCCAGCCGTAACGCAACGCGACCAATGCATAGAGTAAGCCGATCAGCGCGCGGGCTGTCAGCGCGGCCGCGAGCGTCGAGGAAACCGGCGACGCACTATCCGCCGGCACCAGCGCGACATGCCCGAGCGGAAGCTCGATCCAGCTGAGCGCATAGCTCACGCCCAGGCATGCGATCGCGATCGCAAATCGCCTAGCCGAAGCACGCGCGAGCGGCACTCGGCGCGTGCGATGCGCACGGCTCGGGCGCGGCACGGGGGTGCCGGGTAACGGGTGGCTGGGGTGGCTGGCGGTCATGATCAGCTCGCAAAGTTGGTGCGCACGATTTGCCGTTCACAACGGCCAGCGCCGCGCGTGCGCACTCGGACCTCCATCCTAGCGCAGCCCGTAAAACAACTTCAAGGGTCGCGCAAGGGCCAACGCGCGGCCAGAGCCGACGATTGTTCTTTTAGCTGCCGATAGTTGGGACGAAAAGCCCGGGACGAAAAGCCTGGGACGCAAAAGCCGTTCCGCCTTCGATAGGGATTGGGCTCGCGGCCATTTTCTTTCGGTGCCATGAAAAACGGCGATTTTTTCGATAGAAGCGGCGTTTCCTACAGAGTATGATTCGAATCCTGCGAGCCGGCGCCCATAGTCAAAAACGCAGTCAGGCGCTCGCTTTCGCGGCTGCGCGACGCAACCGCACGACGTCGCAGCAAGCGCATTAAGGGAGGCAGGTGACTCATGCATTACCCCGACGCCGCATTCACGCATCGCGGATACTTGCTCAATTGCGCGCCCGCACGGACAGGAGACGGCAATTATCAGCCCTATGTCGTGATCTCCCGCTCGAGCGACGGTGAGCTTGTCGCAAACCGCTTCTTTCCCAACGATCTGCGTTTTACCGACGAAGCCTCGGCCATCGCCCATGCGCGCGACTGGGCGGTACGCTGGATAGACGCCAGCAGTCTGACGGTGTAGTGGCGAGCCATTCGCGCCTTCGGCCAGAGGCATTCGGACGTGTCTCATGAAAAGCGGTAATCTCTTCAGATCTTCGACTGCATAAGCCGGATTACTACCGCCGTTTTCACCACTATGCCGAATTCGCCTTCTCACTCTTGGGGCCTCGATCAGATCGTGGCCGAACTGCGCGCTTCGCGAGAGGAGTTGCATCGAACGCGCCACCCGCGTGGAATTCGAGAGCTGCCGTCCCGCGATGCCATCGTCGGTATCGTCGAGGGCCTGCGGGCTGTCATGTTTCCGACACACTACGGCGCCGCCGATTTGACCGACGAAAGCGTCGATTACTACGTTGGGCACACACTCGAAAGCACGCTGCGCGTCCTGTGCGAGCAAGTGCGTCGCGCGCTGCGGTTTTTGCCCGAGCACGCCGATACGCCGGGGTCCGAACTCGAAGCCCTTGCATTCGAAATCACCCGCTCGTTCGGCACGCAACTGCCGAGCATCCGGGCGCTGCTCGTGAGCGATATCCGGGCTGCGCACATCGGCGATCCAGCCGCGCAGCACATCACCGAAATCTTGTTGTGCTACCCCGGCGTGCTCGCGATCATGCATCACCGGCTCGCGCACGCGTTGCACCGCCTCGGCGTACCGCTGCTGGCGCGTTTCATCAACGAGATTGCGCACTCCGCCACGGGCATCGATATTCATCCGGGCGCGCAAATCGGCCGAAGCTTCTTCATCGACCACGGCACCGGGGTCGTCATCGGTGAGACGGCGGTCATCGGCGAGCGTGTGCGGCTTTATCAGGCTGTGACGCTCGGGGCGAAGAGCTTTCCGGCCGATGCCGACGGCACGCTGGTCAAAGGGCACGCACGGCATCCGATCGTCGAGGATGACGTGGTCATCTATGCGGGCGCGACGATTCTCGGCCGCGTCACGATCGGGCGCGGTTCCGTTGTCGGCGGCAATGTCTGGCTCACGCATAGCGTCGCGGCCGGCGCGAGCATCTCGCAAGGCAGCGTGCGCGAGGCCTCCCGTGGCGACGACGCCGAAACGCGCGGTCGCACACGCCGATGAAGATCGGACGCGTCGTGATGCATCGCTGTGCCGTCGCGTGCGTGCTTGGCGCCGTGCTGCTCATCGCTTGCGATGGTGCGCGTGGTGCGCGCATGCGTGAGGACGATGCCTCGTCGCGGATCGAGACGCAAGGTCTGAGAGTCGATTAGCAGTCCGAGGCAATACGATCGGTAGTCCTAATGAATGAACGATCGACTTCAACAACCGCCTAGCCCCTACGACGGCCGCGCGCGATTCAAACGTTCGGAAGGCCTCCGCCCATGTTGCCGACGATGGACAAGAACTCGCGCCGCGTCGACGGATCGTCCCGGAATGCGCCGAGCATGCGCGACGTCACCATTTGTACCCCCGGCTTGTGCACGCCGCGCGTCGTGATGCATTGATGTGCGGCCTCGAGGATCACGCCGACGCCCTTGGGCTGCAGGATGTCATTGAGCGTGTCGGCGATCTGCACCGTCATTTTTTCTTGGATCTGGAGCCGCTTCGCGAACGCATCGACGAGCCGCGCAAGCTTGGAGATGCCGACGACACGGTGATTGGGCAGATACGCGACGTGTGCGCGGCCGATGATCGGCACCATGTGATGCTCGCAGTAGCTTTCGAAGCGGATGTCCTTGAGCACGACCATTTCGTCGTAGCCGTCCACCTCGGAAAACGTACGGGCAAGAATCTCGCGCGGATCGTGCGAGTAGCCTGAGAAAAATTCTTCGTAGGCGCGTACGACGCGTGCCGGCGTATCGAGCAAGCCTTCGCGCGCGGGGTCGTCGCCGGCCCAGCGCAGCA
This sequence comes from uncultured Burkholderia sp., assembly GCA_964425025.1. Taxonomy (GTDB): domain Bacteria; phylum Pseudomonadota; class Gammaproteobacteria; order Burkholderiales; family Burkholderiaceae; genus Trinickia. Next base: position 29,298 of record CAYRLJ010000009.1, read on the forward strand.
ATACGCGAACGGCTGCTTCCGCCTCGTCGCGGCTCGGGCGCGCCGGCGCGGACGCCGACGCATCGCTGCGTTTGCCGCGCGGGCTCGGCTTGCCGGCCTTCTTCGCTCGGGATCCTTCCTTCATGGTTCTTGCTCCTCTCTTACGATGCCTGCGCGCTTTCAGACGCGGCTTTCTGAAATTGGGGCCATTGTTTCACGTTTTTCCGCTGCCGCGGGCACCGTACCTGCAACCCGCCCTATTGCCGTAGCACACTACCGAGCACCCGTCTCACCACCTATCGAATCGCCAAGGGATCGCCGCCATGTCTTTCGTCAACATCAACGGGATACGTCTTCATTACCGCGTCGACGGGACGCAGCGAAGCGATGCGCCTTGGCTCGTGCTCGCGAACGCGCTCGGCGCCGATGTCACGATGTGGTCGCCGCAGATTGCCGCGCTTTCGTCGCGGTTTCGCGTGCTGCGATTCGATACGCGAGGCCTCGGCTGCTCCGATGCACCGCCCGGCCCTTACACGGTTGAGCAGTGGACGGGCGATGTGCTCGGCTTGCTCGATGCACTCTCGATCGAGCGCGCGCATTTTTGCGGACTGTCGATGAGCGGGTTGACCGGCATTGCGTTGGCGGCGCGGCATGGCGATCGGATCGATCGCCTCGTGTTGGCTCATACCGCGGCTCGACTCGGCACGCCGGATCTCTGGCAGGCACGCGCTCGCCAAGTTCGCGAGCAAGGCGCCCACACGCTGGCCGATGCCACGCTGCAGCGTTGGTTCAGCAGCGCTTTCGCGGCGCGCGAGCCGCTCGTACACGCGGCGGTTCGCGATGCGTTCGTTCATGTGGACAACGAAGGGTACGCGAGCAATTGCGAGGCCATCGGTGCGGCCGACCTGCGTGCCGAATTGGGCGCGATCCGTGCGCCGACGCTCGTCATGACGGGCCGGGGCGATCCGTCCGTTGCGCCGAGCGACAGCCGCGCGCTCGCCGAGGGAATCGCGTCCGCGCGCTTCGTCGAACTCGACGCGCAACACCTGTCGAATATCGAGCGGGCCGACGAATTCACGCAAACCGTGCTGGGTTTCCTGACGGCGTCGACACCGAACTGAAAACTGAAGCGCTGGGCGAGCGCGCAGCGCCCCCCGCTATGCCTTGGCTACTCCTCGGCGTCGTGCTCTGCGACGAAGCGCAATAAATACGCGCGCAGGGCGGCTTCGAGCGCGCGGTGATCGGCGACGCTTTTCGATCCAGCTTCCGCTTCTTCGCCGAACAGGCTCGGCGGCGCGTCGCTCACGCCTACTTCCGAGCCCTCGCGCAGCACGCGAATTTCGTGGGTCTCTTCGTTATATTCGGCCACCCAATGGATACCTTCGATATGGGTGCCGGTTCTAACCGGTGTGTTCATTGACGCCTCCTGAAACCAGAGTTAGCTCCAGCGACCGACGAAAACCGGCGTTCAGACGTCCGGCCCCCGTCGTTGCCGAGCACTCGCTTCGGAAAAAGAGTACGCCAGTTGCTCACTTAGTGCAGCGTTGCACCGCGTGTGCCCGGCGCGGCCCTCCACTTCGTTGCCGAACGGCCGGAGCGGCGGGGGCTTTCAGGGACGTTGCGGCGGATGATCCAAACGAAATATCGTCAATTACTTAACAAGGGCGCGAACGCGAACGCGCCCATGCTGCGGCACCGCATTTTTCCTACCGATTGCGCGCGCGCTTTCGCTGCGAATGACCTACATTCTCATTGCCTGCGGCGAGTGGGCAGCACAGCCCCTGGAAAAAAGAATGCTCAAATGTCGAAACAGCCGGCTGTCGCTCGTCGTTAGGACGGAGCCTCTCGAAACGCGAAGTGCAGCGAGCAGCGGCGGCGCGGATAGACCCCTCATATCGCGCCGTTTGCGGCTTGCCGGGGCCCATTCTTTAACAACGTATTGATCATGGAGCGCCTGTAATGACCTCATCCGTCAAACCCATTCCTGAAGGCATGCACACGGTCACCCCGCACCTGGTTTGCGCGAACGCGGCGGAGGCCATCTCGTTCTACGAAAAGGCCTTCGGCGCAGTGGAGCTGTTTCGCATGCCCGGCCCCAACGACAAGATCGCCCACGCGCAAATCAAAATCGGCGACTCGGTGCTGATGATGACCGACGAAAACGCCGAATGCGGCTCGCTCGGGCCGAAGGCGTTAAAAGGAACGCCGGTCAGCCTCTACCTGTACGTCGAGGATGCGGACAAAGCGTTCGATCGCGCCGTCACCGCGGGCATGACAGTGAAAATGCCGCTAGCGGACATGTTTTGGGGCGACCGTTGGGGCGCGGTGGAAGATCCGTACGGACACTTCTGGCACATCGCCTCGCACAAGCGCGATCCGAGCCCGGAAGAAATGCAACGCGCGCTGGCGGAAATGCACAAGCAGTGAGCGCGTGAAGCGGCTATGCCGTTCTATTGAAGCGTTTCCGGCGCGTCGCTGCAGACGCGCCGCAGGCACGTGCGCAGCCAGCGATGCGCGCCGTCGCCGTCGAGGCGCGGATGCCATATCTGGGAGACGGTGACGTCGGGCGTCGCAACCGGCAAATGGAACGTGTACATTCCTTCGCGCGCGGCATCGGTTTGCCGCTCCGGAACATTGGCGACCAAATCGGTCGTGCGCGCCAAGGCAAGCGCATCGGGAAAGCTCGGCACGATTACGCTGACGTTGCGCTTCTCGCCATGCTCGCGCAGTGCATCGTCTATCGGGCCGAATGCATGTCCGCGCCGTGACACGCTGATGTGTCGGTATGCGGTGTAACGTGCGGCCGTCACCTCTTCGTCGGCGAGCGGATGCCCGAGACGGACAACGCCGACGAACTTGTCGCGAAATAGGGCTTGGACACGCAGTTCCGGCACCATGTCGCTGACGACGCCCACTTCGAGGTCGGCAATTCCATCGCGCAACATCACGCCGCTCTTGTCGGGTTTACCAGCGAAGCGTAACCTGACGAGCGGCGCCTGCACTTCGACGAGCGCTGCGATGTGGGCACCATAGCGCTCGATGAAACCATCGTTTGCGCGAATCGTGAATGTGCGTTCGAGGGAGGAAAGGTCAAGCCGTATCGACGGGCGCAGAACATTTTGTGCGTCGGCAACAACGGCACTGACCTTGCCCCGCAATTCGAGCGCGAGCGGCGTGGGCACGAGCGTATGGCCGGCGCGCACGAGCAGTTGATCGCCCGTCACGACGCGCAGTCGAGCCAGCGACCGGCTCATCGCGGAAGGGCTCAGCTCGAGCCGCTGGGCGGCGCGCACGACGCTTTGCTCGGTGAGCAGCACGTCGAGCACGACAAGCATGTTCAAATCGATCGAAGTCATGGCGTCACCCGGCGAATGCGCGATTCATGGCGTTGCACTCATGAATATAGTGCGCCTCACGCATCTTCCACAGTGTGAGAACAGCGATTATGCTGAACGCCATCTAAAAAGCGGAACAGGTATTCATGCCTTTTTCCCGCATCGAGCGGCCATGCGAGGTGCGACTCCACAATCGCATTCGCTCAGGTCCGGCTTGTTTGCCGTATGTGCCCACGGACGCAAGAGACGGCCTCTGCCTGAGCGAACCGCTGTTCCTGATTTTTTCTGTTGCCTCCCCTCATTGAGTGGCGGGGAATTTTTTTCGAGCCAAACCGTTTTCGCCAGGGAGAGGCGCATATTGCCATTTCCCGGCGGGGCGGACGGCGCGTGGTGCTAGTGACTCGGCTGTTTGCTTTCCTATTGCGGAGCAGAAAAATGGAGCAAGTGATGAAGCACGAGGCGTCGGTACCGCCTTTGCCGCCTTTGCCGTTGCGGGGTGATGCGAGGGGAGTGTCGCCGCTTAGCCAGCGCGAATGCGAAGTATTACGCTGGGCCGCGGCCGGTAAAACCTCGTGCGAAATCGGCATGATTCTAGGCGTGACGGAGCGAACGATTAATTTTCACGTGGCCAGCGCCATTTCCAAACTCAACGCGTCGAACAAGACGCATGCCGCCGTCAAGGCACTTCTGCTCGGCATTATCGTTTTCAATTGATGCCCTCTCGCTCGGCGAAACGAGAGGGGCATTTTCAGGGTTGACTCTCCTTTCGCCGCATCTGGCATCGAGCCCGTGTAAATTCCGTAGTCCTAATCAAAACGCACCTTGAAACCGTTCCACTTGCCTCTTGAATGCATCTGGAACCGGTAACGATGCATGGTGTTCGTAATCGAACATGACATGCGTCGAATAGGCCTTGGCGACGATGGGTTCGTCGTCGGTATCGAGCCGCATGACGTACTCGATGTCGAAGCTCTTTTGGCCGAACCGCGTGATGCTGCTGCACACCTTCAGCCGATCCCCGTACCGCGCGGGCCTCACGTATTCGCATGCCGTCTTGACCATGATGTGCGGCAGCTTGCTCGATAGCGGAAGATCGAGCAGCGCGTGCATGAACGTCAGATAGGCGTGCTGCAGATAGTCGTAGTAGACGGCGCTGCCGACGTGGCCCATTGCGTCGACGTCACGATATTTCACCTCGATCGGCGTTTCGAAATATTGCTTCTTCATGGTGGCGACTCCTTTTCAAGTGGTCGAACACTGCACCCGGGGCTGGCCCCTATGCCCGTCATGAGCGATAAGCGGGCGATCACAGGCTACGGATCATCTTTTCGCGAATGAACTGAGAGAAGTGCCAGCACACCCGTATGTTCTGAGACTTCTGCCAGTTTTCGCATTGTTCGACCTCCGCTCTAATGCGACGCATTCCATCGGACGCGACTCGTCGTCGCGCGATGCAAAGCGGAGGAAATCATGGATTCCGTCGTTGCTCATCGATCGCAAATCATGCCCGGCCGGCTCATTACCGCTTCGCAATTGCGGGCGCTGTTGCCGCCGAGCCAGCCGTTGCTGGCGCTCGTGCGCGATACGCGCGAATCGCTCCAACGCATCGTCGCGCGTGAGGAGACGCGCCTCGCGGTGATCGTCGGTCCGTGCTCCGTTCACGATGCGCGAGCCGCGCTCGACTACGCACGGCGCCTTGCACCGCTGCGCGATGCTTATCGCGATGCGCTCGAAATCGTCATGCGCGTTTACCTGGAAAAGCCGCGTACGACGCTGGGTTGGAAAGGGCTCATCAACGACCCCAATCTCGACGGCAGCTTCCGGATCGACGAAGGGCTGCAGCGCGCGCGGCAACTGCTCATCGACATCCATGCGCTCGGCGTGCCGGCCGGCACCGAATTTCTCGATCTCATGACGGTGCACTATATCGACGATCTCGTCTCCTGGGCATCGATCGGCGCGCGCACCACCGAATCGCCCATGCACCGGCAAGCGGCATCGGGAATGACGCTGCCGGTCGGCTTCAAGAACGGCACCGACGGCAACGTCAAGGTGGCGATCGATGCGGTCACGGCCGCGCGCGCACCGCATCACTACCTGGCGGTGTCGATGGACGGACGCATCGAAGCCGTATCGAGCCACGGCAACCCTGCGGCGCATATCGTTTTGCGAGGCGGCCTCAAGCCGAACTACGACCGGGCGAGCGTCGACGCTGTCTGCGCATCGCTCATGCGCAACGGCATGACGCCCTCCGTCGTCGTGGATGCGAGCCACGGCAATAGCGGCAGAGTTGCCCGCGTCCAAGTCGACGTCTGCTCGGATTTGGCGCGCCGCATCTCCGAAGGCGAGACGCGGATTGCCGGGGTCATGATCGAATCGAATCTCTCCCCGGGGCGCCAAGAGATCGTGCCTGGCGCGCCGCTCGCCTATGGACAGAGCATTACCGATGAATGCCTGGGCTGGACCGATACGGTCGATTTGATCCGTTTGCTCGCCCGTGCCGTGCGTACGCAGCGCCGTGCGGCGCTAGCCCGCGACGCATCGTCGTCTTTTTCTTTCATCGACGCACAAGGAGGCTGCCTTGGACGCACTCACTGAAATGCCGATTCGCCTCGACTGGAAAGGCAGCGGCTCGAGCCGCACGCCGTACGAAGCCTATACGAGCGAAGCGCTCTATCGCCGCGAACTCGAGCGCCTCTTTTACGCGGGGCACTGGTGCTATATCGGGCTCGAAGCCGAAATACCCCATCCCGGCGATTTTCGGCGCACGGAAGTGGGCGAGCGCTCCGTCGTCATGACGCGCACGCTCGAGGGCGAGGTGGCCGCATTCGAGAATGCCTGCGCGCATCGCGGCATGCGCTTTTGCCGCGAGCGCTCAGGACATAGGCAAGATTTTCATTGCCCCTACCACCAGTGGAATTACGACCTGTGCGGCAACTTGGTGGGCGTGCCGTTCCGGCGCGGCGTGCGGCAGGCAGGGCGCGTCAATGGCGGCATGCCGCCCGAGTTCGATCCGAAGGAGCACGGCCTCACGCGCTTGCGCGTATCGACGCGCGGCGGCGCCGTCTTCGCGACATTCGATCAAGACTGCGAATCGTTCGAAGATTTTCTCGGCCCGCGCATCCTCGGCTATTACGACCGTCTATTCCATGGGCCGAAGCTGACGGTGCTCGGCTATACGCGCCAGCGCATCCCGAGCAACTGGAAGCTCATGCAGGAAAACATCAAGGATCCCTACCATGCGGGCTTATTGCATACGTGGTTCGTCAACTTCGGTTTGTGGCGCGCCGACAATCCGGCGCGGCTCGAAACCGATGCGCATCGCCGGCATGGCGCAATGATTTCGATCCGCAGCGGCGGCGGAGGAGGAGAGGTCACGCACAACGTGACGAGCTTCAAGGAGCGCATGACGCTGCACGACGACCGCTTTCTCGACATCGTGCACGAGCCGTGGTGGGGCGATCCGACCGTGGTCATGCTGACGCTGATACCGAGCGTGATCATTCAACAGCAGGTCAACGCGCTCTCGACGCGCCGCATTCGTCCGATCGGACCGGGCGTGTTCGATTACGTCTGGACGCACTTCGGCTTCGAAACCGACGATGCCGAAATGACGCGGCGACGCTTGCGCCAAGCGAATCTGTTCGGACCCGCGGGATTCGTCTCCGCCGATGACGGCGAAGTGATCGAATGCGTGCAGCAAAACTTCGACACCGTGAGGCACGGACACGTGTTCAACGAGCTAGGCGGACGTGAAGTCGATGACGGCACCGATCACATGGTCAGCGAGACGCTGGTGCGAGGCATGTACCGGTACTGGCGTCAGGTGATGGAGGCATAACGATGACTGCGACCACTTCGACGGCGGTGCTGCTCGGCGCGACCGAGGCAGCGCCGCGCTTGACCTTCGAGGCGTACTACGAACTCGTTTCGTTCTACGCCCGCTATGCGGCGGCGCTCGATCAGGGCGACTGGGACGCCTGGCCCGAATTTTTCGTTGACGCCTGCACCTACAAGATCGTGCCGCGCGAGAACCATGAGCGGGGGTTGCCGCTGGCCGTCATGGATTTCGAAAGCAAGGGCATGCTCAAGGACCGCGTCTACGGAATCAAGGAGACGCTCTTCTTCGATCCCTACTACCAACGCCATATCGTGGGTATGCCGCTGGTGCGCGCGGTGCGCGGCGAGGTGATCGAAACCGAGGCGAATTATGTCGTACTCCGAACCAAAGCAGAGGAGATCGCCGACGTCTACAACGTCGGCCGCTATCTCGACCGAATTCGACGGACCTCGCGCGGCCTGCGTATCGAGTCGCGATTGTGCGTGTACGACAGCGAGATGATCTCGAACTCGCTGATTTATCCAATCTGAGGGGACTGAGCGATGGACAACGAATGGAGAGAGGTGTCGACCGAGCGCGCCGTGCGCAACGCCGGCATGGCAGCGGTCGTCGTGGACGAGCGGGAGATCGCGCTGTATGCCGTGAGCGGCGCGATCTACGCGACCGAAAATCGATGCACTCACGGCGATGCGCGTCTGAGCGATGGCTTCCTGCTCGACGATGAGATCGAATGCCCGCTGCATCAAGGACGCTTCAACGTGCGCGACGGCCGGCCAATGTGCGCACCCCTGACCGGCGGCGTGACGGTGTTTCCCGTTAAGGTGGATCTGGGGCGCGTCTTCGTCCTTGTTCCGGTGGCCGCGGGCGGCGCGGGAGCTGCGAACGTGCCCGCGCAGGCCGGCGCTTGCGCAGGGGCATGCCAGAACGCAGCGTCGCAATGACGGCCTTCGTTGTCGTCGAAGTCGATATACGCGATGCCGATGCCTTCGCGCGCTATCGGCGCTTAGGATTACCGACGATTGCCGAACACGGCGGCCGCGTACTGGCCCGCAGCGACGAAGCTGTGCCGCTGGAAGGCGGCTGGCATCCGCCGCGTATCGTCATCATCGAGTTCCCGAGCGTCGAAGCGGCGCGCAATTGGCACGCGTCGCCCGCTTATCAGGCGGCGCGGCAGCTGCGCTTGAACGCGGGCACGACTCGCAGCGTGGCGTTCGACGGCCTAGATTGAGTAGCGTAGCGGGAGACGGACGCTATCGCAGCCGTCGTTCTACAACTTTGCCGCGAATGACTGGAGGGGTGTGATCATGCCTGCTGCCTATGTGATTTTTGACGTCAATATCAACGACCCGCAGCAATATGGCGAATATCGACAGCTCGCGGCCCCCACCGTTGCGCAATATAGCGGGCGCTATATCGTTCGCGGCGGCGAGGCTTGCAATTTAGAAGGCGAATGGGATCCGAAGCGCATCGTCGTACTGCAATTCGACGCGCTCGAGCAAGCGCGCACGTGGTACGAGTCGCCTGAGTATCGAGCCGCCCGAGCTATACGAGAGCGCTGTGCGAGCGCTAACGCAATCATTGTCGAGGGCGTGTAAGCAGACGTCCGGCCACGCATTTCGGCACGCACAAGTGCTGCCAGCTGCGCTGGGCTCGCACCGGGGCTCAAGATTTGACGGGGGCAAGGATGAATTCGAACCGTGGTGGGCGCGACGGCGTTCGGGTGGCTGTCATCGGCGCGGGCATAGGCGGCACGGCGGTTGCCGCGCTGATGCAGCGCATCGGCTATGAGGTGACCGTTCATGAGCAATACGAACGATTCGCGCCTGCGGGCGGCGGGATTCATTTGAGCCCTAACCTGATGCGAGTCCTGCGTCATCTTGATGTCCATCGGCACGTGCTGTTGAAAGGGCAGGAGCCTCGCGCGTTTCTGAACCGCGAAGCGCGCAGCGGCGACATGCTTTACGCGTTGCCGCTTGGCGAGGACGCGCACCGTCAATTCGGCGCGCCGTTCGTGGCCGTGCGGCGCGGCGAGCTTCATGCGGCGCTGATGTCGGCTGTCGCGCGCGGCAGCGTGCGATGGGGCAAGCGGCTGACCGGCATCGATTGGCGCGGCGAGACGATCGTGCTCGCGTTCGACGACGGCAGCCGTTTTGACGCCGATGTCGTGATCGCGGCCGACGGCTTGCGATCCAACGTGCGCAGCGCGCTGCGCGGCGACGAGCAGCCCGTCTTCTCGGGGCAGGTGGCGTTTCGCGGCTGGTATCCGCGCGAAGGTCTCGGTGCTTTGGCGGTCGACGATTTGACGAAGTGGTGGGACACCGATACGTTCGTCCTGTCGTATTGGCTCGATCGTGGGCGACGCGATTTTTATTTCGCCGCGATGATGCCGCAAACGTCATGGCCCACCGAGGCCTCGTCGATGCCGGCCGATGTCGACGAAATGCGGGCCGCGTTTCAACATTTCCATCCCGACGTACAACGCATGTTGGGCAATGCGCCGGCCGGCAGCGTGGCGAAGTGGGCGCTGTTCGAGCGGCCGCCCAGCTTCGAATTCGGCACATCGTGCGTGGCCTTGATCGGCGATGCTTGTCATCCCATGCGGCCATTCATGTCGCAAGGCGCGGCGATGGCATTGGAAGATGCGGCGATGCTCACGCGCGCGCTGCTCGGCGCGGGCGATTTCGAGCCGGCGTTTCACGCGTTCGCGCAGGCGCGTCGGGAACGGCTGGCGCACGTGCATCGCGTGTCGTCGGCCAATACGTTCATGCGAGGCGAGACGGAGCCGCAGTGGGTGTTCGGCTATGACGTGCTGGGTGCGGATGCGTCGCCGCGGCTGCCCGCGATGCGGACGGTGCCGGCGCGTGCAATGGCCGCGTAGCCGGAATCAACCGAGCGCCATCAA
>CAYRLJ010000009.1:39454-61241 GCA_964425025.1 uncultured Burkholderia sp.
ATCAACCGAGCGCCATCAAGCGGGCCGCCGATACCGCGCGAGCCAGACGACGACGAGCGTGGCCGCGAACAGCAGCGCGCACCCGGCCGAGAAATCGTCGAGCGCGAGCATGTGTGCCTGCACGTCCACCGATTTGGCGATGGCCGCGAGCGCGGCGTCGGACGATAGCCCCGCATGCCGCAGGCTATCGAGCCACGTACTGAACGCATGATTCAGCGGGGAGAGTCGATCGACGAGGTGGATACTGTGCACGCGCGCCCGGCGTTCGAAGTAGGTCGGCGCGAGCGACGTCGCCACGCTTGTCCCAATGCGACGCAGTGCGTTTTGCAGCCCGGACGCTGCGGGCAGCCGCTCGCGCGGCAACCCCGCCAGCGACAGCGACACGAGTGGCGTGATAAAAAATGCCGTCGCCGCGCCCATCAGCAACGAATTGCCCGCGATTTCGCCGAGCGGCACCTCGGTGTCGAAGCCCATGCGCCACAACGAAGCGGCGCCCCATCCCGCGAGCGCGAGCGTGGCGAACCAACGGGGGTCGACTCGGTGCTGAACGCGGCCGATCAGCGGCGCGATCACGATCCCCGCGATTCCGAGCGGCGCGGTGGCGATCCCGGCCCATGTCGCAGTATAGCCTTGCTGCGTTTGCAGCCAGAGCGGTACAAGTACGAGCGCGGCGTAATAGACGCCGAACCCGACCGTGACGGCCACCGTGCCCGCCGAAAAATTTAGGTTTCCGAATAGTTTTAAGTCGACGATCGGATGCAGATCGGTGAGCTCCCACAGGATCAGGGCGACGAAACTCACGACGCAAATCGCCGCGAGCACGCGGATCGGCGTGGCCGCGAACCAATCGAGGTTTTCGCCGCGATCGAGCATCAGTTGCAGCGAACCGAAAGCGAGTGCCAGCAGCAAAAGGCCGACGACATCGACAGGCAGCTTGCGTGTGGCGTTGTCGCGCCCAGCTAGTGCGCGGATCAAGACGGCGAGCACGATGGCGCCGGTCGGGACGTTGATATAGAAGATCCACGGCCAAGCGATGTTGTCGGTGATCCAACCGCCCGCTATCGGGCCAAGCACCGGAGCGATAAATGTCGTCGTTTGCCATACGGCTAGCGCGATATTGCGGCGGCTCTGCGGAAACACGGCCACGAGCAGCGCTTGCGACAAGGCGGTGATCGGCCCGGAAGCCGCGCCCTGCAGTGCACGAAAGACGATGAGCGTGCTGAACGTCGGCGCGAGACCGCACAGCATCGACATCGCGATGAACAGGACTACCGACGAACGGAACAGCCGCACTTGACCGAAGCGTTGCGCGAGCCAACCTGTTAGCGGCAGCGTGATGGCAAGGGGCGTGGCGAAGGACGTCAGCATCCAAGTGCCCATGTCGGGCGATACGCCCAGATCGCCGGCGATCGTCGGAACGGCAACGTTTGCGATCGTCAGATCGAGCGTCTGCATGAAGTTGGCGGAGCTGATGGCGATCGCCACCGCCACGAGCGTGCGTCCGTGCAATGGCTCTAGCGGCAACAGAGCGGGACGTAAGGCATGCGCGCGCAAGAACCGTTTCATCGCCTCGTTCCCGCTTCGCCGGCATGTTGAGCGATGCCGCTGTTCTCTCGGATCGTTCGCGCAACGAGCGCGTCGCCGGCTTGGGCTTCGCTAGCAAAGACATCGGTCGTATCCGGTGGGCGCATGTCCGTATGAGGGCGGGAACCCGTCGCAGCCGACGCGGCCGCGAGGGCCCCGGTCGACGCAGCCGATTGGTCGACGCACACGTCAGCCGTCATCGATACGCCGATCAGCAAGGGATGCTGGCGCAGCTCGCGAGCGTCGAGCGCGATGCGCACCGGAACGCGCTGCACGACCTTGATCCAATTGCCCGTCGCATTTTGGGCGGGCAGCGCCGCGAAGGCCGCGCCCGTGCCCGCTTCGAACCCTTCGATCATGCCGTGGAAGATGACAGCGTGGCCATAAAGGTCGGACGTCAGGGTGACGGGTTGCCCCGGGCGCAATCGCTGGAGCTGCGACTCCTTGAAGTTCGCATCGACCCAAACGCGGTCGAGCGGAACAATCTCGAGCAGCGGCGTATCGGGTGCCACATGCTGACCGACTTGCACGAGCCGACGCGTGACGCGTCCGTCGATGGGCGCACGCACGACGGTTCGGGCCAGCATGAGCGCCGCGCTGCGAACGCGCGCCGCAGCTTCCTTCACGAGCGGGCTCGATGCGATCGTCGTCCCCTCGATATGGGCGAGGCTCGAGCGGAAGGCGGCGCGCTGCGCATCGAGGGCTGCCTGCGCGGCCGTGACCGCGCTGCCTGCATGACGAAATTCTTCCTTCGAGATGGCGCCATCGGCTGCAATGGCTTGCCGTCGTTGAAGATCGTCCTCGGCGCGTGCGAGTTCCGATGCGCGCAGGCGAATCTGCTCGCGTGCTTGCTGAGCATCGGCATCGGCCGAGCGAAAATCGCGCACCGCATGCGCAAGGGCATCGACCGCCGCATCGAGCGTTACGCGCGCGTCGGTCGGATCGATCTGCACGAGCGGTGCGCCGGCCGCGACGGTATCGGTGTCTTGCGCGAAAACCGTGACGGCTGTTCCCTCGATGCGGGGCGCCACTTGTACGACGTCGCCGGCAACATAGGCATCGTCGGTCGATACGAGGCGGCGTGCTTCGGTCCACCACCAACTGCCGACGGCAAGCGCCGCGACGACGAGCGCTAGGCCGAACCAACGGAAGGCGAGACGGCGATGCCGGGCGAGCTGCTGCGCTCGCGGGTTGGCACTGGCGCCGGCCGGTTCGGGCAACGCGGGCGCCGCAGTCGGGCTGGGGCCTGGGCTCGGGCTCGAAAGGGCTGACGACGAATTCATGGCGGCTCCCGTTTTCGTAGCGGCTCGCCGGCCTTCGCGAATATATCGTTAGACATAAACGTAGAAGGCGGGCCAGTGGCGAACAACTGATAGAAGTGCCAGTTCGCGGACAGGCTTCGTCATGCGGCGCATCGGATTCGCCTGCGATAGACGGCATCGGCGAGGATGCCGAGTAGCCGATGCGAATTGACCGAAGCGGAGTCGTCCCAGGCAGCGAACGGAGCAAGCACGACGCCGAGCGGCGCGTCTCCTCGCAAGGCCACGCCATGGGCGAAATCGGTCACGAATGCCAACTGCTGAGCTCGCGAAGCTGAGGGGCCGAGACCGACGAATGGCTGCATGGCCGGGGTTCGCGGTGCACGCAATCGATCGAATTTGCAGACCAGCACGTCGGCGGGTACACGTATGGCCATGAGCAGCGAACGAAAGTCGTTTTCGCACAGCGTCCACTGTTCTACGTTTCCTGGTGAATCGGCACCGGTCTGCGATGTGTCGTTGCGCGATTCGGCCGACTGCACGATGGCCACGGCCACGGGCAATTTAAGGGCGGACAGCGCGCGTACTGCGGCGCACTGCTGCTCGCTGCCGTCTGGGTCGTCGTTTGCTGAGTTCGAAGTCGAAGCCGGCGTCGTACCGATGCGCACGAAGGCGACCACCTCTAAGTCGTCTTCGAATTGAGCGCGCCATGCTTGGATGCGTTCGGCCGCTGTCTCGAGCGTGACCGATGTGCCGGGCTCGAATTCCGTAAGCGCGAGCAGCCGATCGTCGAATCCATGACGGATCGCGTCGATAGGGTAGATGGGGTGGTCGTTCAACATAGCGTTTCTGCCTGTCGATGGAATGACGCGTTGCATGCGAGCCGCACGCTGGCCGCCATCAGTTCACGCTCGAGCTGCGTGACGATGTCTTCCACGCAGAGCACCGCGTCGATGGCGCCGACGCCTTGCCCCGCCCCCCAGATGTCACGCCATTGCTTGATCGCCGCATCGCCGGAGAAATCGATCGCCGCATCGTCCGCATGCGGTAGCCGTTTGGGATCGAACCCTGCCGCTTCGATGCTCTGTCGCAAATAGTTGCCATGTACGCCGGTGAAGGCGTCGGTGTAGACGATATCGGCGGCTCGGGCATCGACGATCGTCTGCTTATATTGCGCGATGACGTTTGCCTCTTGCGAGGCTAGGAAGCGCGTGCCGATGTAAGCCGCATCGGCTCCGAGCGCCAGTGCCGCCGCGACAGCATCGCCCGATGCAATGGCGCCTGAGAGGACGATGAAGCCGTCGAACAGACGGCGCACCTCGCCGACGAGCGCGAACGGCGACAGTGTGCCCGCATGGCCACCTGCGCCCGCGGCAACGAGGATGAGGCCGTCGACGCCGGCCTCGATGGCTTTTTCGGCATGACGTACAGTGGTGACGTCGTGAATGACGAGGCCGTCGTATCGATGCACTTCGTCCACGATTTCACGCGGCGGCGCCCGCAGGCTCGTGATTAGGAGCGGCACGTGTCGATCCAGGCAGACGCGCATGTCAGCATCGAGCCGCGCATTTGACGCATGGCAGATCTGATTGACCGCGTAGGGTGCGACGACCGCACCGGGATACGATGTGCGATACCGTGCGAGCCTTTCATCGATTTGCGCAAGCCAATCGTCGAGGCGTGCCTGAGGGCGGGCGTTTAGCGCGGGGAAAGCGCCGACGATCCCGGCCTTGCATTGTGCGAGTACGAGTTCAGGGTAGCTCGCGATCAACATCGGTGAGGCGATGACGGGGATGCGCAGCGATTGCAATTTGGGAGGAAGCATGGGGGGTCCTCGCTCGCGTGGGTCTGACGTGGGCTTAGAAATTAGGAGTCCTTCACGATTCGGATGTGGCGATGGCCGCTTTCGATCGACGCTGCTCGAGCCGCTCGTGAAACGCGTCGCGAGACACGGCGCACCGCGTATGCAGCCCTTCGCCGACGAACCCCGCCGCGTCTCGCACGGTGACGCGGTACGTCATCATGCGGTCGTCGACGCGTATGAGTTCGGCATCGACGCACACTTCCCATTCGGGCGGCGTCGGCTGTTGGTGCTTGATTTCAAAGTAGTAGCCGACGGTCATCAGATCGGGCGGGAGCAGATGGTCGGTGGCTTTCATGCAGGTCTGCTCGATGAAGATGATCATGATCGGGCTTGCGAGCGCGTGCGCTTCGCCTCCCCATTGATCGGCTAGTGAGAGCGTATCGACTCGGTACGTGGCTTGAGCCTTCAGGCCGGGTTCGATGGACAAGGGGGCCTCCGTTGGAAAGGGGGCGAGGCGCGTTGGAAAAGCGTTGGGCCTCGCTAATACGGCATCGATTGGGGATGGTTTAGCGGGTATGCGGGCAATGTAGTGGCTGGCGGTGTGGCGGGAAACTGGCAGGAATGTCAGACGGGCAGGGGTGATCTGAGCTGATATTGCGAGGCACATGCCGTCGCGCTATGAAATGCGGAACCGGATAGAGCGAACAACGTGAATTGGTCAGCCGCTTGGCCGTACTGCTGGCCCACCTGCTTAAATGGCAGTTCCAGCCCGATGGCAGAGGGGCAAGCTGGATGCGGACCATCGATGCGCAGCGGGCCGACATTGCGTACGCTCTGTCGGACGCGCCTAGCCTGAAGCCTCGCATCGAGGATGGGGCGTTCATGCGAGTGGTGTGGAAAAAGGCTCTTGCTCAAGCGGTCAACGAGACCAACCTTGATGTGTTTCCACAGACTTGCCCTTGGTCGGTGGAGCAAGGGCTCGACAATCAGGACTACTAAGTAGCTATCGAAGCGAGATGTGGCGGCCGGTCGAGTGTGCTTCGGCCGGCCGCCTGCGCCTGCGCCTGCGCGTTCCCATTCGCATGCTCGCGCTGCATCTGAGCGAACACATTTCTTCGATGCATCTCTTCTGTTCCACCCGCGCTGATCATGGCCAGCGCATCCGCGACGAACGTCGAGACTGCGCCGCGCCGGTAGCCGTCGCTTCCGTGAAGCGCCAATAGATCGAGGGCGGACTGCGTCAGGTCCTGAGAGGCAGCAAGCTTGGCGATCGAGCAATTCTCCAGCGCGGCCGGATGCCCGCTCAGCAATTGACCGAGCGCCGCAAGCGCCATCCAGCGCGATCGTTCGGCGCGAATGCGTATATCCACGAGCCTGCGTTGGACATGCTGATGTGTGTCGATCGACACGTCGAGAATTTTGCGTTGAGCGGCGTAGGCCAGCGCGTCGGCAAGGAATGGTTGCACGACGTCCGCGCACGCCAACGCGAAGTACGCGCGATTCATGCACGCAACCTGCATCAACAGCTTAAGGCCGTCACGCGGCTCGCCGAGTACGCGGCCTCGATCGACCGGTACCGCATCGAAGCGAAGCTCGCCAATTGGCAGATCGCGCACGCCAAGCGTGTCTTGTGCGATGCTTTGCGCAAGCCCGGGCAGCGTGGCGTCGAGCAACAGGAGCGCCGTGTGCGTGTGTTGGCCGTCCGCATACCGCGCCGCCGCCAGAATGATCGATGCGAAGGGCGCGAGACTAATGTTGTATTTATGGCCGTCGAGCCGGTAACCATGCACGTCGTCGGTCAGGCTCGTTTGCAGCGCGCGGATTTCGGTGCCCGTGCCGCGCTCCGACAGCGCGGTGGCGCCAAGTTCGCCATCGAGTAGGCGCGGCAATAGCTGCATCTGCTGCTTGGCCGTTCCCATCTTCTGGATGCAGCGAATCAATGTTGCTTGATTGGCCACAGCCATCAAGAAGCCGATCGAGCGCATCGTGCCGGCCAACGCCTCGAATGCCGCGGTGAACTCGAACCAATCCCCACCACCGCCTCCCAGTTCCCGGGAGACGGGCAAGCGCCACAAGCCTGCGTCGGTAACGGCTTGCCACGCTTCCCAATCGAAGCCGTCGCGATCCGCCCGTCGCATGTGTCGTAGGCCAATCTCGCGATAACGGTGCGCGACCTGCTGCTGTCGATCGTTGAACGAAAAGTCCATGGCTGTCTCGCGTCGATACCCGATGGATTGTATGCGCGCAATGTATGCGACGGCCCATCGTCACGAAACTGTCAGGAATATCACACGGCGCGGCCGACGGGAGTGAAGGGGCGTGAAGGGCGTTAAGGGAGCGCGGCGACGCGAGTGGAACAAGTACGGTGGCATGACCGTGTAAGTTTAAAGCGACGACTGAACATTCTGCTTATATCGCTTCTGACTGCCAACACTCGCAGGCCCGCATATGGTGCGGGCATCGGCGCAAAGGGTGGCTGAGTCCGCCGCGGGGGCATACCTTGTCGCCGTTGCGCGTCCGTACGAGTTGTAGCACGGCCGATTTATTCTTCAGGTTATATATGCCTACTTCGCATAACCCTATTGACGATCGCCCAATGTGCAAAGAGGCATAAAGGATAGTGTGGACAGCATTGGAAATCTTCTGACTTTTTTGTTCGAAGGCGAAACGACGATTCGACATCAGAAACAAGAAATGTTGCATATGTAAAAAAGTTTGACGAGAGGGGAAGGTTGTGCCGGTTGCGGACTTATTTACCGCTCACGCCCGGCGGCGGTAATTTAGGGCAACGATGCAGTTCGAATAGAGAAGAACGAGCCCCGCAGATCTCCGACACATAATGAGTGCCGCGGATTCGACCGTTCAGCGTCGCTGGCATGAAGCCGTGGCCCGGCGGCAGCCGACGATATGACGGGTCGAATCAGCAAATGGCGAAAAAAATACTGCTGTCCGCTTTTTATGTTTCCAATTGACCGATTCAATGAAGGTAGTGCTCCATGCTGGTGCGCGGCGATTTTTAAGGCCGCGTTTACCCCGCCGCGCCGCCTTCCTGCTGGCCCTTTGTCCGAAAAGGCCTAGCCGAGGATCAGCGATAAATAGGGTACGTTTTCTTCAGCCAAACGTTTGCCAAAGCAGTTTATTGCGTAGGACGATAGGTTCGCGTGTGGTTATGGGCGCTGGAATCGTTTCGGAATCACTTCGTTACATATGCTGAGATTGCAGTCGGCAAAAAATCTTCTAATATGGACACCTCCGAGGAACAAACTTTTTGCGCGCGGATTACGCCTAGCTCAAGAGAGCGTTATACGTCGCAATTTTCCGTGGCATGGTTTTTGTTATGTTGTCCCGATGGTATGCTTTCAGCGCGATTTTCCCAGAACGAGCAGGGCTGCCTTTTTTTCAAAACTAATGGCGAAATTACACAGCCTGCGTGTAATTTTGCTGGCAGTAATGAGAAATAATACTATTTGTGCAACCTGGCGGTCGACGAGATAGGCCATTTTCGACGACCAAGTGTCCGCAGCCCGGCCAGGCTGCGTGTGGAGATAAAAAAATGTTCTTTGAGGAATTGACCGACGACGAGTGGACTCGCCTGGCACCGCTGGCGGCCGACGAGCCCGTACATCCGCATCGCCGGGGGCGGCCTCGTGCCGAACCGCGCGTTGTAACCAATGCGGTGCTGTGGATTTTGACCACGGGTGAGCGCTGGTCGAAGTTGCCCGCCCGCTACCCGTCAGGGCCCACGTGCCGACGACGTTTCGACGACTGGCTTGCGGACGGCACGTTGACACAGATCGTCGCGATCCTATCGGAGTTCGGTCGCACGTTCTCTTACGTGCCGCAGCCCGACACGGCGGTACAAGTGATGCCGAAGGTCGCGCCTCTGCCGGCTCCGGAATCGCCGCGCCTGCGCGGCGTGTTCTGGACCAACCCGGAGTCCTGGCACGCTGCGAGCGAAGCCGTCGACGGCCTCGATAGCGCCGATGGCGCGAATATGAACGGGGTGAACGGGGTGAACGGGGTGAATGGAGCCTGCACGAACACGGCGCGGCGCGATTCGCCCGTCGTCGCTTCGTCGCGGTGCGCGCCGACGCCTGGCGCACTGCGCGCGGCCAGCGAGCGCTCGGACGATGTTCCGGTCGTCGATTCGATGGCTGTGACGAAGCGTTCGGAAGACTACCGCGCTTACGTCATACACGCGTCAGCTCAACCCGTATCGAAGCAGCTTCAGCTCAGCTACCGCGCCTCTGCCGAAATCGTCAAGGACGGCCGGCGCATGGAGCGTTCGGGCCTCATCGGGCCGCGCTTTCCCGACAACGAGGCGGCCGAGCACTTCGCGCTCGAGTGGGCGCGCGACTGGATCGAACGTCACGATGCCGTCGCGCAAGCTCGCCACGAGCACGAGAGCGTCGAATCGGTGCCAGCCGCTGCGTTGCCTGAGACGCAGCAGAGCGCTGACGAGCTGCAAGCGTCTACGCCGGCGCTGGCTTCGGTGCCCCCGGCATCCCAAAGCCCGCGCGTGCTCGATTCCGCCATCATCCGCAGCCGCACGCCGGATTGGCTCCTGCACTCACATCCGGACGGTCGCGGCGATACCAAGCCCCCCGAGGTGCTTTACCACGCCTGACACGGTGGTTGTAAAAACTGCACCGCATCAACGCCACGCGCTCGCTGATCTCCCCGATGGCGAGCGCGTATTTTTTTGATCGTCGCGCGCCTCGTACGCGCAACGATCAACAGAGTTCATTGAGCAACCTGACCCAGGAAGTGTGACAGGAAGTAATTCGACAAAAAAACCGTAACTGGCGTTCAGGGCCGGTGGGCGTGCTTTTCCTCTCGGCTGCCACAAAAAAATTCGAAAAGATCGCTGGCGCACGTAGCGCGCCGATTTTTTTCGTTTTTGCTTCGCTTGCCGCCAGCTTTTTGTTAGCGCGAGATGAGCACTTTGCCACTGGGTATGTGTGTCGTCGTGCGCGGCTGCCCAACGCTGCCCCATTTTTTTTCTCGTTGTTATTGAAAGGCCACCACTATGAATGTGACCATCATCGGCTGCGGCTACGTCGGCCTCGTAACGGCCGCTTGTCTCGCGGACGTCGGTAACGAGGTCTGCTGCTACGACGTCGATCACGACAAGATCGCGATCCTCGAATCGGGCGGTATCCCAATCCACGAGCCGGGTTTGCACGAAATCGTTGCGCGCAACAAAACGGCGGGCAGGCTTTCGTTCACGACGGACGCGCGGCAAGCCATGAGCCAGCGCGAGACGATCTTCATCGCTGTCGGCACGCCGAGCGGCGAAGACGGCTCCGCCGATCTGCAGTACGTGCTCGCCGCCGCGCGCGAAATCGGACGCCACATCGAAGGTTTCACTGTTGTCGTCGATAAATCGACGGTGCCTGTCGGCACCGCTCGACGCGTGCGCGAAGCCATCGCGGAGCAATTGGCGCTGCGCGGCGCCGATTCGATGTTCTCCGTCGTGTCCAACCCGGAATTCCTGAAGGAAGGCGCTGCGATCGAGGACTTCACGCGGCCCGAACGGATCGTTGTCGGTTGCGATGAGGACGTGCCTGGCGAACGCGCCCGCGATACGATGAAGCGCTTGTACTCGCCGTACAACCGCAATCGCGATCGCATGTTGTTCATGGACGTTCGTTCGGCAGAGTTCACGAAGTACGCGGCCAACGCGATGCTGGCCACGCGTATTTCGTTCATGAACGAACTGGCCAATCTGGCCGAGCGTGTCGGCGCCGATATCGAAGCGGTACGGCGTGGCATCGGCTCCGATCCGCGTATCGGCTATCACTTCCTCTATGCAGGGTGCGGTTACGGCGGCTCCTGTTTCCCGAAGGACGTGCGCGCGCTCATGCAAACGGCGACCGAGCACGGACAGAGCCTGCGCATCCTCGACGCGGTGTCGGAAGTCAATGCCGCGCAAAAGCAGGTCCTCGTCAGCAAAATCGTCGAGCGCTTCGGCGAAGACTTGAGCGGGCGGACGTTCGGTGTTTGGGGGCTGGCATTCAAGCCGGGCACCGATGACATGCGCGAAGCGCCTAGCCGTGTACTGATCGCGGCGTTGCTCGAGCGCGGCGCGCGCGTTGCGGCGTTCGACCCCGTGTCGATGAAGGAGGCTCAACGCGCGCTCGCGTCCGACCTGCGCGGTGAGCCGGAGGCGCTAGCGCGTCTAACGCTCGTCGACGACCAAATGGACGCCGCCGCGGACGCCGATGCGCTTGTCATCATGACGGAGTGGAAGGCGTTCAAGAGCCCCGACTTCGACAGCCTCAAAGCGCGGCTCAAGCAATCGATCGTCTTCGACGGACGCAATCTGTACGAGCCGCTCGCGATGAACGAACAGGGCATCGAATATTACTCGATCGGGCGTCCGGGCATCGGCGGTGTGCAGGCGACGGACGATGCGGTCGATACCCTTGGCCGCTCGGCAACGGTCTCGGTGTGATCGGTGAGCTGATCCGCGAGCAGTCCGAAGTAATCGGAAGCTGTACGTCGGCGTGTTTCGTCTCCGCGCGAAACCGCCGGCCGTGACTCGGCAGCGCGCGCGGGACGACACGTGTATCATCGGCCCCGCGCCGCTCAATACCCGAAAGTCCCATTCCATACGATGTCAGTTGCCGAACTCAAGCGCCGCCGCACGTTTGCGGTCATTTCTCACCCCGATGCGGGGAAAACCACCCTCACCGAAAAGCTGCTCCTCTTTTCAGGGGCAATTCAAATCGCGGGTACGGTCAAGGGTCGGAAGAGTAATCGCTATGCGACGTCCGACTGGATGGAGATCGAGAAGCAGCGCGGTATCTCGGTGGCCAGTTCGGTCATGCAGTTCGAGTACGGCGATGCGGTCATCAATCTGCTCGATACGCCGGGCCACGAAGACTTCTCCGAAGACACCTATCGCGTGCTGACCGCCGTCGACGCAGCCGTCATGGTGATCGACGGCGCGAACGGCGTCGAGGCGCAGACGCTCAAGCTGCTCGAAGTGTGCCGCAGCCGCCGCACGCCGATCGTCACGTTCATCAACAAGCTCGACCGCGAAGTGCGCGCGCCGCTCGATTTGCTCGATGAGATCGAACAGCACCTCGGTGTGTCGGCCGTGCCCTTTACGTGGCCGATCGGGATGGGCAAGGAATTTCAGGGCGTCTACGACATCATTCGCGATCAAGTGCGCGTGTTTCGCGCGGGTCAGGATACGGCTGGCGGGGCGGTCGAGACGTTGTCGGCACTCGACGACGAAGAAGGCGAACGCCGTTTCGGTTTCGCTTGGACAAAGGCCAAGGAAGAAATCGATCTCATCTGTGCCGCCACGCCGTCGTTCGATCGTGAGGCGTTTCTCGCGGGCCAGCAATCGCCGGTGCTGTTCGGTTCGGCCATCAACAACTTCGGCGTCAAAGAGATTCTCGACGCCTTGGTGGAGTTGGCCCCACCGCCGTCGATGCGTATGGCGGTCGAGCGGCCCGTGCAGCCCGACGAACCGAAGTTCACGGGCGTCGTCTTCAAGGTGCAGGCCAACATGGACCTCGCGCACCGCGACCGCGTCGCGTTCATTCGCGTCTGCTCCGGCCGGTTCGAGCGCGGGATGGCGCTGAAGGTCACGCGCTCCGGCAAGAGTTTCCGCGCCAACAATGTCGTCACATTCTTGTCGCAGCGTCGGGAGACGGTCAGCGAGGCGTATCCTGGCGACATCATCGGCATTCCCAACCATGGGACGCTGAGCCTTGGCGATACGCTGACGGAAGGTGAAGTGCTGCGCTTCGTCGGCCTGCCGTTTTTCGCACCGGAAATCTTTCAGACGGTCGAAGTCGTGGATCCGATGCGTGCCAAGCAGCTTGGCGAAGCGCTCAAGCAACTCGGAGAAGAGGGGGCGATTCAGGTGTTTCGTCCCGCGTATGGCGGCTCGATCATTCTCGGCGCCGTGGGGCAACTGCAGTTCGAGGTGGTCTCGCATCGGCTCTCGGCCGAGTACAAGGTGGACGTGCGGATCATGCCGGCGCGCTATCGGATGTCGCGCTGGGTGACGTGCAGCGATGCCGCCGAGCTGCGCCGCTTCACCGACGCTTATGCGGCGCGGATGGCGCTCGATGCGGCCAACGCACCGACCTACCTCGCTTCGCACATTTCTGAGATCGAGGTGGCGCAGAAGGCATGGCCCAACATCGTTTTCAACGAGTTGCGCGAACATTCCGGCGCGCCGTTCAAGAAGAGTCTTTGACGGCCGTTCGAGCAGAAATCTTCTGTATCCTCCATTTCAGCGCGTGGTCAAACGATATCCCGGATGCGCCCAGGAGAGTTCATGAACGAGACGACATCGTCGGCGAAAGATGCGCAAGCGCAGCGTCAGCTCGAGGAAGAACTGGCTGACGCTCATCTATTGCAAGAAATCAGCTCGACGCTCATTGACGAGAAGGCCGTGCAAGGCCTTTACGAGCGGTTGCTCGAAGTCGCCTCGCGAGTGATGCGTTCCGACTTTGCGAGCATGCAGCGCTTCCAAGGCGAGCACGGGCTCGAGCTGCTTGCGTCGCGCGGCTTCCCTCAGGAAGCGGCCGAGCATTGGCGGTGGGTCCAGGCGACATCGTCCACCACTTGCGGCGCCACGTTGCGCACCAAAGTGCGGGTGATCGCTCCCGACATCGAGGGGTTTCCCAATGTCGACGCCTGCGAGCTCGCGATGTTTCGGCGCTCGGGGGTCCGAGCGATTCAATCGACGCCGCTTTTATCGCGAAACGGGGCGTTGCTGGGCGTCATTTCCACTCACTGGAAGCAGCCCTGGCAGCCGGCCGAACGCCAATTGCGGCTGCTCGACGTCGTGGCTCGCCAGGCGGCCGATCTAATCGAACGGACGTCGGCGGAAGAAGCGTTGCGTTCGCGAGCCCAGCAACTCGTGGAAGCGGACCGGCGCAAGGACGAATTTCTCGCCACGCTCGCGCACGAGCTGCGCAATCCGCTCGCCCCTATCCAGAACGGGCTCGCCGTGCTCAAGATCGGCAAGGCCGAAGCGCTACCGCTCGTGCTTCCCATCATGGAACGGCAGTTGGCGCATATGGTGCGTCTAATTGACGACTTGCTCGACGTATCGCGCGTGAGCCGTGGCCTGATCGTGCTCAAGCGTGAGCGCATCCAGCTGCAGACCGTTGTCGAGAGCGCCATCGAGACGAGCCGGCCGCTGCTCGACGCGCAAGCGCACCGGTTCGAGATCGTCATGCCTGCCCAGCCCGTCTGGCTGGATGCCGACTCGACGCGCGTTGCCCAGATTATCAGCAACGTGCTCAACAACGCGGCGAAGTACACCCCTCGCGGTGGGCGCATCAACCTTGCGGCGCAATCATTGGGCGATGAGGTCGTCGTTCGCATCAGCGACACCGGCATCGGCATTCCTGACGCCATGCTCAACAACATCTTCGAAATGTTCGCACAGTGTGAGCAATCGATGGATCGAGCGAGCGGCGGTTTGGGGTTGGGACTCTCGTTGGCGAAGCGGCTCGTGGAGTTGCACGCGGGCTCGATCCAGGCGCTGAGCGACGGGCCCGGGCGGGGCTCCACGTTCGTCATTCGTCTGCCGACCGCGCAGGTGCAAGCACATCGCGGTATTGCCGGTAAAGATCGCGCTGCGTAGCCGCGTAGCTACGTAGCTACGTAGCTGCGCGATACAAAATTTATGCGCATAATCCCTCGTCTCCGCTAGGCGAGTGCAGCGATGACCATCCGCAACCTCGATGTCCTATTCCGGCCGAAATCGGTCGCCGTCATCGGCGCATCGGCTCGTCCCGATAGCCTCGGCGGGAAAGTCTGGCGCCGCTTGCTGGCTGGCGGGTTCCAAGGTCCCGTCTGGCCCATCAATCCCAAATACCCCGACCTCGACGGTCGCACCGTGTTCTCGGATGCCTCGGATCTGCTCGAAGCCCCTTGCGTCGCGCTGATCTGCACGCCGAGCCATACCTGGCCCGACGTCGTAGGCAAACTCGGCCGGCTCGGCACCCGTGCGGCGATCATCGTGAGCGATACGAAGGGCGAGACGGCATCGCGGATGCTGGCACGGGCGCTGACGGAGGCGAAGCCGCACCTGCTGCGCATCGTGGGGCCCGGCAGCCTAGGTGTTGTCACGCCCGAGCTCGACGCCTATTTGGGCGCGTCGTCGTCGATGGTTCGCGCGGGCGGCGTCGCCTGGGTGTCGCAATCGAACGCGCTGACGAACGCCGTACTCGGGTGGGCGCAGGCTCGTGGCTTAGGCGTGTCGCACGCGATCGCGCTCGGCGGCGAGGCCGATGTCGATGCGGGCGACGTACTGGACTATCTGGCCAGTGACCCGAGCACGCGCGCCATTCTGCTCGAACTGTCCACCGTGCGGACCGCGCGCAAATTTATGTCGGCCGCCCGTGCTTGCGCGCGCAACAAGCCGGTACTCGTATTGCGCACAGGCCGCGCTGACCCTGCCGATGCGCTTTACTCGGCGGCCTTTCGGCGCGCCGGGATGGTGCGCGTCGAATCGCTCGACGATCTGATCGACGAAATCGACACGCTCGGTATCGGGCGCATCGCGGCCAGTTCGACGGCAACGCTCGTGACGAGCGATCGCGGTGTCGCAGCGCTCGCAGCCGATGCGTTCGCGCAAGCCGGCACGACGTTGGCCGATTGGCCGCGTGCGGCGGCGGCCTCGATCGCCGCTGCGCTGCCTGAGGCCGAGCCGGGTAATCCGCTCGTGCTTGGCAACGATGCTCGTGCGGAAGATTTCGGACTGGCGCTGGAGGCGCTGGCGCCGTACGGCGGCACCGGAACGGTGTTCGTCGTGCATGCCTCTACGCTGGGTGCGCCAGTCGCCGATGTCGCGCGCGTGCTGATCGAGCATCAGCGCGTCGCCTATCGCGGGCTCCTCGCCTGTTTTTTCGGCGGCGTCGACGAGCAAACGCGCGACGCGCTGCGTGACCACGGCATTGCGCTCCATTCGACGCCGCATCGGCTCGCTCGTGCGTTCGCGCGTCTGGTCGAATACCGGCTCGGCCGCGAGCTGTTGATGCAGACCCCGCAGGGCCTGCCGGCGCAAGTGCCGGCTTGCATCGGAGCGGCGCAGGCACAGGCGAGGGCGGCGCTCGCGGGCGGTCGGACGATACTCGTGGGCGAGGACGCCGCGCGGCTGCTGCGAGGATTCAGGCTGCGGGTTGCCGATATCGACATGCCGCCCGTTGCCGCTGGTAGCGATGACGACGAGCCGATCGTCGACATCACTGTGACGCTACGCGACGACTCGAATTTCGGCCCCGTCTTCGAATTCACCGCCCCCGCGCCCGACGGATCATCGGGGCCTTTCGCGGTCTATGGATTGCCGCCGTTGAACGCAATGCTGGCCCGCGAGATCGTTTCGCGCTCGCCTTACGCTGGGCGCGCGCCGATCGATCCCGTGCTCGAAGCTTTGACGGCATTGTCGGAGGCTGTCTGCTGCGTGGAGCAGATCGTCGGCTTGACGGCCACGCTCAGCGTGACGCGCAGGCGTGCAGCGCTCATCGCGCCGCGCCTTACGCTGGCGCCAACGCGCGGACGGTTGGCAATCGTGCCGTATCCTCGGCAACTCGAGGAAACCATCGATTGGCGCGGCCGGCGGTTGACGATACGTCCGATCCGCCCCGAAGACGAGCCGGCGCACGGCGCTTTCACCGCGGCGATGACGCCAAGCGATCTGCGTCTGCGGTTCTTCGGCGCGATCAGCGGCTTCGATCACACGCAGCTCGCACGGATGACGCAGATCGATTACGACCGGGAGATGGCGTTGATCGCGACGATGGACGAGGACAGCGGGGCGGTCACGCTCGGCGTCGGCCGTACGATCACCGATCCTGACAACGAGTGCGCCGAATTCGCGTTGGCCGTGCGCTCGGACCTGAAGGGGAAGGGGCTGGGGCGGATACTGATGGAACGGCTGGTGGCCTATGCCCGTTCGCGCGGCACGGGCTCCATCGTCGGTGTGGTGCTGCGCGAGAATCGGCCGATGTTGGGGCTCGCCAAGGCATTGGGGTTCTCAATGAGTGCGACGTCGGATCCGGCCGTGGTCGAAATGCGGATGCCGCTGCGAGACGACGCGCGCCCCCGCTAGTCGCTCACGAAGGCGCGCGCTGCATGGCGGCTGGCTGCTGCTACCGAGTGGTGGTTGCCCCCGCCCTTGCCGCCCCTTGTCGCTCCTTGCCGCCCCTTGTCGCTTAGGCAGCGAGCTTCGCGGCCGCTTCGTCGACGAGCGTGCGCGCGATCGACAGTTCTTCGAGCCAGGCGTCGGCGTAGACAGCACCCGTTTCCCGCTCGAGCCGGGCAATCGTCGCGGCGTTGCGCGCCGCGTCCTTCGGCGTCGCAAGGAAAGGCTTAATCGACTGGCCGGCGTTGAATGCATCGAATAGCGGCAGGCGAATGTCGTCGGGCAAGGCGCGCGTCCACTGGTAGGTCTTGCCGTTGTGCGTCAATGCTGGCGGCAGCGTGCGTTCCTTCTTCGTGGCCGCTATGAGGCCGTAGGCTCGCGCTGCCTCGCCGATCTGTTCGGGCGAAAACAACTCGTCGGGCGTGATGTCGAACTGAGCGATATACGTTTCGATCGCTTGCATGGCCGCGGCGCGGTCGTCGCGCTTTTGTTGCGCGCGCTCGACGATGCCGCGCAGTTCGTCGGCTTCTTCGCTCGTGATGGCGAAGCTGGCTTGCTTTTGCTGGAGTTCGGAAAAGCGCTGGAATTCGGTGTCAGTTAGAAGTTTTGCCATGAGATCGAGCGACGGCGCGCGCAAACGAGGCCGCGCGCGCTTTTTTGAAGGGCCGCCATTCTAGCGTCCCTTGAGCCGTCGATCCAGAGGGGGCAGCCCGAAATCAGGCGCGTTCGTCGCCATGCGGCTCGTGTTCGCTATGCGGCAACGACGCGTTCGGTCCATCGCCGACGCGATTGACCGTGCCTTGCGCCAGTGCGACAAGCGTCTCCTTTTCGCCGTCGACGACGAACACGCGGCACAGGCAGATCGCATGTCCGCGCCCGGCATAGATCAGTTCGGCGCGGGCAAGCAGCGTGCCGCGCACGGCTGGCCGCATGTAATTGATCTTGTATTCCCCCGTCACGACGCGGGGCCCCAGGGCCAGTGCGCCGGCGAACGTCAGCGCGTTATCGGCCAGGTAGCTCGTGACGCCGCCATGCACGAAGCCCTGCTGCTGGCGCAGCTCGTCGCGGATTGGCAGTCGCAGCGTTACCTCGCGCTTGCCGATCTCCACGAGTTCCGTGCCGAGCAGCATACTGAACGGCTGTGCGTGCAGCGCGCCGCGCGCGAGATCGAAAAAATCGGTCATGCGGAGCCCCTTCGGGGCGCAGCCCCGTGTCGTGTCGCGTTCCACTCTAGGAAGGGCAAGTGCATTACGCAAGAAAACGTGTGGATATTCTGGCCCGCCGGTTGGTGCAAGCATGGCGAGAAGCGAGCCGCGCGGCGGCGCCGAATGCGTGCATCAGCCTCAAGGAAGCCGGTGAATGGCCGTTAACCCTAAGTAGTGCCGTATCGACTTTCCTTCGTTTTTCTCTCGGATGTTCTAGATGTTCAGCAAGATCAAACTCGCTTCCGGCCTGCTATTCGTATTGGCCGCATTCTGCCTGCTGCAGCTCGTGACAGGCGGCATCGGATTTTGGTTTTTGACGAGCACCCACGAAGACGTGGGGGACCTCTCGGATGTCGCGCTCATGCAGGTCAATGCGGTGAACGAGACGGCGCAGCACCTGATGGACGCACGGATCAATTTGGCGCGCGCGGGAACGCGCATGGTTGGCGGCGGCGCTGAACCCGCTCAGATCGTCGACCATGCGCGCGAGCAGCTCGCGCTGGCCGATAAATCGTTCGCGCGATTTACGAATGCGCGCAAGTTGAGCGACGAAAACCGAGCACATGCGGCGGCACTGACTGAAAAATATCAAGCGCTGCATACGGCGCTCGGCGAACTCGTACAGTATCTCGACGCCAACAACTTGAAGGCGTACATGGATCAGCCGACGCAGTCGTTCCAAGACGGTTTCGTGAACGAGCAGCATGCCTTCACCCAATTTGGCGATGCACAAAGCCGCGCATCGCTCGATTCGATCGACTCGCGCCTGGCAATGTTTCGCGGCATAAGCCTCGCCATCCTCGTCGCGCTGCTCGCGGGTACGGCTGCAGTCTACGCCGCGCTCAAGCGCGGCGTCGTCGCTCCGCTCGAGGAAGCCGGGCGCCACTTCGAGCGCATCGCGCGCGGCAAGCTCGTCGAGCCGATCGCCTCGCGCGGCACGAATGAAATCGGTCGCCTGTACGAAGGGCTCGCACAGATGCAGGCGAGCGTGGCCCAGACGGTGAAAACCGTGCGCGATGCCGCCGACTCCATTCATACGGGCGCGGACGAGATCGCGACGGGCAACGCCGACCTGTCGGCGCGTACCGAAAAACAAGCGGCTTCGCTTGAAGAAACGGCCTCGAGCATGGAGGAGCTGACGGCCACCGTGCGTCAAAACGCCGAGCATGCACGCGAAGTGAATTCGCTGGCCGATGACGCACTGCGCTCGACGTCGGAAGGCGCGAGCGTCGTCGATAGCGTCGTCGACAAAATGCGCGGCATCGCGCAAAGCTCGGATCGAATCGCCGAAATCATTACCGTCATCGACGGCATCGCCTTCCAAACGAACATCCTGGCACTGAACGCGGCCGTCGAGGCAGCGCGCGCGGGCGAGCAGGGCCGCGGCTTCGCCGTCGTGGCTGGCGAGGTGCGCGGCCTCGCGCAGCGCAGCGCGCAGTCGGCCAAGGAGATCAAGGCGCTCATCAGCGAATCGGTGGCGCAGATCGGAGGCGGCTCCGAACTCGTCGAGCGTGCCGGCGACGCCATGCAGAAGGTGTCGACGTCGATCTCGCGCGTCGCTCAAATGATGTCTGAAATCAGCGCCTCGTCGCTGGAACAAAGCACGGGCATCGAGCAGGTCAATCAGGCTGTCGTGCAGATGGATCGCATGACGCAGCAAAACGCGGCGCTCGTCGAAGAGGCCGCGGCGGCGGCATCGTCGTTGCACGATCAGACCCGCCAGCTCAAGGAAGCTGTCTCGGTGTTCGAGATTTCGCCGGCCGTGCTCGGCGACACACGCTTCGCATCGCTCGCGCAGGGCGCCGCCCGCGAGCCGATGCTCGCCTATTGACCTTGACCGTTTCGGCCGCCTTCGCGGCGGCCCATCGCATCATTGCCGCCGCGGCCGCCGCACCGGTCGTGCGCGGTCAGATGGATCCTCTCGGATTCAGACCGCCAGCGAGGCGTACGCCGTGGCAAGGTGATAAGGCGTCGTCGACGGCATGTCGGCACGCGCCACGCCGCCCTCAGGCGTCAGACACTCGTACCAGCCGCGCGGATGCAAAAACCGCGCTTGGAAGCGCGCGATCTGCAGCACCAGCGTTTCCCGGTCCTGCGCACGCCCTCGCGTCGCGAGCGCACGCAGATATTCCGTTTGAGCCCAAATCCGCTGCGTGGCGTCCTTGACGGCCCCCGTCTCGTCAAGCGCCGCGCATACGCCGCCCGTTGATCGATCGACACCGTGCCGCTGCGCAAAATCGAATGCGCGCGACAGATTTTGTTCGAGCCCCGACGCCGCGACGGCGGGCCCTGCCCGCTTGACGAGGTAGAACCATTCGAATTGATGCCCGGGCTCGAGCCGGTTATCGACGCTGCCAACCGGCAACTCGGCAATCGCGCCCGTCGGCACATGGACAAAGTGACGAGCGACCGCGCCGGTCAATTGCACGAGCGCGGATTCATAGCCGGGGTCACCGGTCGTTTCATAAGCGGCCAGATACGCTTCCGTCAGATGCATCAGCGGGTTTTGCAGCGGGCCGGTGCTTGGCGCCGAGAAATCGGCGCTGAGCGCGGCGTGCAACAGCGAATCGGGCGCGGAGAAACGCGCTTGTACGAGGCAAGCCGTTTCGTCGATGACACGCAGTGCGTCACGGTCGCCCGTCGCCGCGGCGTAGTGCGCGCAGGCGAAGATCACGAACGCGTGCGTGTAAAGATCCTTCGTCGTATCGAGTGGCGCGCCTTGGGCGTCGATGCTGTAAATCCAGCCGCCATGTTTCCCATCATAAAAATATCGGCGCATGGCCAGAAAGAGTTGCTCGGCATGCGCCGCTTCCCCCGCTTGCGAGAATACGAACAATTGCCGCGCACACGCCATCGCCCGGTAGCGCACAGCCGGCAACGGCGCATGACCGTCCGCGCCGACGGCCTCATACGGTAATCGCAACGCGCTGTTAAAACCTGGTCCGCGCCACATCGGCAGAACGGCGCGCGCGTAGTGTGCGTGTAGGGCGGCGGCTTCGGCCGCGATCGAACGCTCGATCGAGATGGGCATGACGGTTTAGCTTGACGATGAAACAGGGCGCGCGCTCGAGGTACTGCGCGAAGCGCAAAGGATAATGCAAAGCCGCGGCGCAAGGCAGGCTCGACGGCGAGAAAAGGAGGCCGGGACTACGCTCGGCAACGGCGAACTCGTGGCAACGCATACGAGGATGTCAGGGCCGGCGGGCCGTGAGCACGCGCTACGGGCCCCGGTCGCCGACGGGCCGGCAGGGCGCAGCGCGGACCGATCGTGAGACAATGCCGCGTTGTCTACATGCTTCGATTCGATCACAATACCAACGAGCCGCGCCAGGTCGCAGCGGCTCCCATACGCCATGGCAGATTCAGCAGCATCCTCTCCTTCCCGTTCCAAAAGTTCTTCCCCTGCTAGTGTTAGCGCTAGCGTTAGTGTTAAAGGCAGAACCCGAGCCGCTTCGGCCGATGACGTTCGCCGCCCTGCTCGGGCCGCGGTCGAACCCGAGCCTGAATCGCCGGTAGCGCGCGACACCGCCGGCGAGCAGAGCGACGTTGCTCCCGTGCCGCAGTTCGATCCGCGTCAAGGGACGCTGCTTGGCTTCGAATTGCCGGTCGATGCGCTCGCGTCGATGACGGAACCTCTTGCGACCGCACAGGACGAGCCCGCGGCGGTCCTACAGCCCGACGCCGACAGCGCCGCGCGCGGCAAATCGAGTTCAGTCGAGAAGGCGGACACGGTTGCGGCCGGTGCGGCCAAGAAGCCGATTGGCCGTGAGAAGGCGCCTGTCGCCGAGAAGGCACTCGCCGCCGAGAAGGC
>CAYRLJ010000009.1:61341-70452 GCA_964425025.1 uncultured Burkholderia sp.
GCCCGCGTATGCGTTCCCTGTTTCTCCTGCCGTCTCGGACGCATCCGCCGCGAGCATGGCGGACGATACGCCGCGCGGGTTCGATACCGTGCCGCCTGCCGAACTGGCAGCGACCGTTGCCTCGTTGCAAGTGGCGCTTTCGGACGAACGGCGTGCGGCTGAGGAGCGCTGGCGGCGCATCCGGCATTGGCTGGCGCTCGCATCGGCCGGGCTCGTGGTTTTGTTCGCGGTGTCCGTTGGCCAGACGGTGGCGCTCGTCAACTTTTCGCATCGTGCACAAACGGCCCAGCAGCAAACCCAATCCGCCTTGAACGATCAACAGGCCGCTTTGGCCGGTCTGGCCAGCAGCACGTCGTCGCTGGCCGCGCGCGTGGGGCCGCCCGCGCAGCCCGATGGGGCACCCGACGCCCCGCCCGCCGCCAATGCTGCGCCACGGCCTGCGAAGCATGCGCACACGCGACATCCAAAGGAAAAGGCCAAGCCTGCCGCGCATTGAGCGCACCTTCGCTGCCCCGTAAGGCGTCGGGCGCCGGGCGCTTGGGCGGCGGCATCCGGGCTTGGCATTTACTGCCTCTCGACACCCTCCTTCGTTTCAACAGCAACGCGTTGGCAACGACGCTGACGCTCGAAAACGCCATCGCTGCTTGCGCGAGCATCGGATTGAGCAGTCCGAACGCACGATAAAATCGACGCCGACGACGGAGGCTAAATCGGTCATGATGACTGGGACGACGATAATGAGCGGACAGTCGCCGCGATAAAAGCCACTATTGACCTTCCTATGATGGGAAGGTCAACCGCGTGTGCCGAGCCCGACCGATCCGTGGAGGTTAGGCGGGGCGAACTCGACCGCCGAGAGATAGTGAGATTGCCGTGGCCGCGGCTGGGACTTAAAGGAACGAACGGGAACGAACGGCACTTCGACGTCTTATCCTCGAAATCGGGCTACTTCTTGCTTCGCGCTCGAGGATGCGATAAAACGCTTTCGCGATTCGAAGTTCGAAGCGAATCGACGTAGCGCGAGATCCCGGCCGGGTCGAGCGCCGCACAACGGTGAAGGGTGGCGATTTTGGCGGCCCGATGCCCCGACAACAGATCGTACTCATGACAATTAAAACTCGAAATTCAATGCTGCCCATGAGGGCGCGTTCCTGGCTGGTATGCGTTGCCGCTATCGCCTTCGCTGGTTGTGCCGCGCCGTCAAAGGCGCCGCCGCCGTCGAGCGCGAGCGGCTGGGCCCAGGACG
Organism: uncultured Burkholderia sp.; assembly: GCA_964425025.1. Classification (GTDB taxonomy): domain Bacteria; phylum Pseudomonadota; class Gammaproteobacteria; order Burkholderiales; family Burkholderiaceae; genus Trinickia. The sequence goes on from CAYRLJ010000009.1 coordinate 62,588, forward strand.
AAGTCGTCGATTCTTACGTATTCGGCTACCCGCTCGTCGTCATGACGACGGCGCGTGCACAAGTACTGGCGGCTGCGGGCACCGATGGGAAAGCGGCGCTCAACACGTTGCATTCCACGCCGACGGCGGAAGCCGCCGGCGACGAACGGCCGTCGCTGGCCGACGTCGACACGTTGTCCGCGAGTGCGTGGCTCGATCTATCGCAAGAGCCCCTCATCGTCTCGGTGCCCAATACCCACGGACATTTTCTCGATGCGCGGGTCCTCGATATGTGGACCAACGTTGTCTGGTCGACGGGCGCGGGCGGCAACGCGCACACCGGCGCGCCCAAGCCGCAGGCGATCGCGCTCGTTCCGCCGGGCTGGGAGGGCCCATTGCCGCCAAGCGTCGAGCGTATCGACGCGCCGAGCAAGAATCTATGGCTCGGCTTGCGCATCGGAGCGCTTGATGAACAGGAGATGCCAGCCGCACGCCGGCTGCTGAGCGAGGTTCGCATCGAGCCGCTTTCCGCTTACGGTGCCGATCGCCATCAACACCGTGCCGTGCGCGGCAAACATGGCAAGCGCGAGCGTCCAGACGATCCGCAAGAAAGCCTCGCCGAAGCCTCGACGGATCTGCCCGCGACCGCGGCTGCAGTCATGCAACTCGACGCGAATGGATTCTTTACAAAGTTGGCCGACGCAATGCGCGACAATCCGCCATCGGCCGAAGACAGCCATGCAGTGAAAGAGCTGGCCGACATCGGCGTGAAGCCGGGCGAGGCCGTGCATTTCCCCAACGGCTCGGCCAGCGCGATCACCGCGGGCGTGGCCGACGGCGTCAAGCGGGTGCAAGTGCCGCCCGTCAATGCCATTTCGGGCAACGGCTGGCACTGGGCAGGCGACGGTACCGGCAAGTACCGGGACGACTATGCGTTGCGGGCCTATACGACGTTCGCGCAAGCGGGTGCCGCGACGTCGAAGGACGAAGTGATCCCGACCGCGCTCGTCGACGGCACCGGCAAGCCGCTCGACGGTAGCAACCACTACGTCATGCATTTCACGCGCAAAGCGTTGCCGCCTGTCCGAGCCTACTGGACGATCGCGGCCTACACGCTCGACGGCAAGCTCGTGTCGCATGTGCCGCATTATTCGATCGACTCGCACGATCGCGTGCGCCGCAACCGCGACGGCTCGCTGGATTTCTATGTGTCGTCGAAGTCGCCGGGCCGGGCGCGGATGTCGAACTGGCTGCCCGTTCCGGAAGGGCCGTTCCAACTCGTCATGCGGCTGTATGCGCCGCTGCCGTCGGCCACCGACGGCAGTTGGACGCCGCCGGCGATCGCGCGTCGATGACATCAATGGTTTGAAGTGGTGTGAAGCGAATGCAGTGAGACGAGCGAGCGTGACGGGAGTGGTCTAATGACGAGCGAGCCGAAGGGCGGCAAGCTGAGCCGCCTGGGGGATAGAGTGACGTCGCGCGGCGCTCGCCGCACGGCGATCGGCGTGGTGATCGCCGTGGCGTTGTATGGGTTGCTCGGTTTTTTCGCCGCGCCGCCGCTGATTCGGCATATTGCCCAGCAGCAGCTCGGCAAAGCGCTCGATCGGTCCGCCACGATCGGGCACGTTGCTCTCAATCCCTACACGCTGCGGCTCGAAGTCGATGGTGTGCACCTGGCCGAGCGTGGCGGCGCGGGCGAGTTCGCGTCGATCGAACGGCTCCTCGTGCGCATTTCGTGGATGACGCTGCTGCGCTTTGCGCCGATCGTGACCGAACTGCACGTGGATTCCCCACGCGTGAACGTCGTGCGCTACGACGCGCAGCGCTTCAATTTCAGCGACATCGCCGAGAAATTCGCTAAACCGCCGCAGCCGCAGGGCCGCCCGACTCTGTTCTCGGTATCCAACATCGCCGTCGAGAACGGCCTCGTCGCGTTCGACGACCGTCTGCTCGGCGCGCAACACGTCGTCGATCAGCTCTCGCTCGGCCTGCCGTTCATCGCGACGTTGCCGTCGCAGACCGACATCTTCGTCGATCCGCGTTTCTCCGCGCGCCTCGACGGCAGTCCGCTCGCACTCAACGGCAAGACAAAACCGTTCGCGAAATCGCGCGAATCGGACATGACGCTGACGTTCAGCGGCCTCGACGTGCCGCGTCTGCTCTCTTACGTGCCGACGAAACTGCCGCTCGAGGTGCAAAGCGGCACGCTCGCCGGCGACCTCGAACTTCGCTTTTTGATCTCGGCCGACAAGCCGACGTTGAAGGTGACGGGCACGGCCGATTTGACGGATGCCCGGATCGTCGACGCCTCGAAGGCGCCGTTTTTCTCCGCGCAGGCACTGCACGTTGCCGCAGCGGGGCTCGAACCGTTCGCGGGCGTTTATCGATTCGACGAGATTCGGCTCGATCGGCCGTCGTTACATGTGACGCGCGAACACTCGGGCGCGCTGAGTATTGCGAGCGCGTTCGCGCCGCAGCCGCCTCCCGCCGCTGGCGAGTCAACTCCGGCAACGCCGGCGCCCGTTGCTGCCGCCGCTTCGGTGCCTGCTTCCGGTGTATCAGCCGCGTCCGCTGTTCCTGCCGCATCCGCGGCTTCTGCCGTCAGCGCGGCGTCCTCGGCGGCTGCTGCCATTGCGCCTCAGGGGGCGCCGCTCGATGTGTCGATCAAGCATTTCGCGTTGAACGACGGCAACATCGCACTTGAAGACCGCGTGCCGCAACAGGCGGTGTCGCTCGATCTGACGAATCTGACCGCCACCCTCGACGATTTTTCGACGGTGGCCTCCGCCAAGGCGCGCTACGCGGTCCGCACGGCACTCAAGCAAGGCGGCAGCATCGCGGCGACGGGTGCGCTCGGCCTGGCGGCAAAGCGTGCCGACGCTCGATTGACGATCGACGGCCTTGCGCTGCCGTTGGCTCAGCCGTACTTGGACGGCGTCACCAGCGCGCGGTTCGCTGAAGGCACGTTGGGCGCATCGCTTGCGCTCGACGCCGACTGGTCGAAGCCGGCGACTCAATTGCGCGCCGGCGCAGGCGAGTTGACGCTCAAGTCATTGAAGTTGACGAGCCCCGGGACGGCGCAAGGCGCGGCACCGGCGGTAGCGCTGGCGCAAGGCCGCGTCGCCATCAAAAGTGTCGACGTTACCGCGCAGTCGGCCGAGATCGAACGCGTCGAGGCGACGGGGCTGACGGTGTCCGGTACGCGCGATAAGGAAGGCCGGATCAGCCTGGCCGAGTTGGCCCAACCGCCGCGCCCGCATGCGCAAGTGCGCCGCGCTGGTGAGCCGGCCAAGCGTAGCGAAGCAAAATCGACGAAAGAGGCTGAGCCCGGCTGGCGCTATCGGGTCGGCGAACTCGTGCTAAAGGACGGCGCAGCGGACATCGTCGACGAAGCCGCTCCGAGCCCGGCGAAGCTGCATCTCGCGCCGGTCCAGCTCAATGTGCGCAACATCACCGAGGACTTGAGCCGGCCGCTCGCCATCAAGCTCGAAGCGTCGTTGAACGGTAAAGGCACGCTGAACGTGAACGGTGACGTCGTACCGAGCCCGCTCGATGCCTCGTTGACGGTGGAGGCGAACCGGCTCGATCTCTCGCCGTTCGAACCGTATTACGGCGGCCAGCTCAACGCAAAAATCGCTAAAGCCGAATTGAATGCGCGCGGCCAACTGAAAGCGATCATGCCCAAGAACGGCGCCGCCTCGTATGCGTATCGCGGCTTCGCCGCGCTCGTCGACGTACGCTTGCTCGATCGCACGAACTCGGCGCCGCTCGCCGGATGGGGCACCTTGGCCATTGGCGGAATCAATGCGCGCTACGACCCGCACGGCATGAATGTGGACATCGCACGCGTCACCTTTTCGCGGTTTTTCGGGCGAGTGCTGCTCGATCCGCAAGGTAAGTTGAACTTGAACGATGTGCTGGCGCGGCAGCGTGAGGCATCGAACGACGCGACGGGTACGCAAAAGCCGTCGACGAGCATCGCGCAGGTGCAAACGACGCCGGCGAGCACCTCGTCCACGCCGCTGCACGCGCGTATCGGCCAAGTCGTGCTGCAGCAGGGCCGTGTCAATTACACGGACGACTTCGTCAAGCCGAACTTTAAGGCTGACCTCGAAGACATCACGGGCACGATCGGCGCATTCGGCACCGATATCGCGACACCCGCGCCGGTGGATATCAGCGCGAGCCTGGCGGACAACGGCCCAATCGCGATTCGCGGCACGGCGAATCCGCTTGCGACGAAGCCGTCGCTCGATCTGAGCGCGAGCGCGCATGACATCGAACTGAAGAACCTGACGCCCTACTCGCTAAAGTACGCGGGCTATCCGATCACGAAGGGCAGCTTGGATGTCGATCTGCACTATAAGCTCGACAACGATCTGCTCACTGCGGAAAACCATCTCGTCATCGATCAATTGACGTTCGGCGATCACGTCGAGAACGGTACCGAAACGCATTTGCCGGTGCGCCTCGCGATCGCGCTGTTGAAGGATTCGCACGGCAAGATCGATGTTCGCATCCCTGTTTCCGGATCGTTGTCGAATCCGCAATTTAGCTTGAGCAGCTTGATCTGGGGGGCAGTGAGACACTTAATCGAGCGGGCCGTCACCGCGCCGTTTTCACTCTTGGCGAATGTGTTCGGCGGCGGCAATAGCGGCAGCGCGGCCGCGAGCGCCGAGCACCTTCAATACATCGCATTCGCGCCGGGCTCGGCCGCGCTGACGGACTCGTCGCGCGAGAAGCTCGACACGCTCGTCAAGCTACTAGGCCAGAAGCCGGATGTGAAACTCGATTTGAGCGGGCGCGTCGACGAGAACATCGATATGCCGGGCCTTCGGATGGCCTACGTCGACGATCTCGTCAAGCAGGCGAAGTCAAAAGCGACGTCGACATCGAGCGATGGGCAGCATGCCGATCCATCGACCGTGACGCTCAGCGATGATGAATACCATCGCTATTTGACGCAGGTGTACAAGGGTGCGGATTTTAAGAAGCCGAGCAACTTTATCGGCATGACGAAGACGCTGCCCGACGAGGACATGAAGCGAGCGCTGGCTTTCCATGCGCCCGTGGATGAGACGAGCCTGAATGCGCTTGCCGATCAGCGTGCCCGGAATGTTCGCCAGTATCTGGCCCAGAACGTCGACGCAAGCAGACTGACGATCGTGGCGCCGCATTTTGGGACAGAGGGCATGAAGGACACCGGCCCATCGACTCGCGTCGATCTCGCGCCGGCAAGCTGATTGACCTCTCGAGCCCGCCGTGGGGCGCTTTGCGCGGCAGCGGCCGGCAATTTCCGTTGCGCGAAAACCGGGGCCGTTCGCCGGCGCTTGCACCGAAATCGGGCGACGCTGTTACACTATCGTCGTATCAATTCTGTTTACCACATTCATCCACCTAGGGAGGCGTTCGATGTTTAAACCCACGCTTGCAGCCGTCCCGAACGTGGCACGTGTTCTCGCTCGCGACATGCGACGCTGACCTCGCGATTCTCTTTGCCGCGTTCAGCCGGAATCATTCGGCGCGCAAACCGGCTTTCTTGCATTTCCACTAGTTCGCCGCTTTAAGCGGCGTTGCGGCGTCGCCGACGTTTACCGTCGGCGGCGCGTACGTTTTCTTTCCATTTCAAGGCCCTGGGCGCGGCATGCTCCCCGGGCGGAGCGCCTATGACTCGCAAAAAAATCGATCTGGGCGGGCAGACGTTCAAAGACGTCTTCCGCTTCGCCTCGACTCACTGGATACGGCAGCGCTGGCGCATCATCGGCATTGTCGCGGTTTCACTTCTGGCGGCACTGGCCGATGTGTTGACGCCGCTGTTCGCGGGTCGTCTTGTCGACGCGCTGGCTGGCGCGGGTGGTCATGCCAAATCGAGTGCGCTGCACGGCGCACTTGAATCGTTCTCGGTCCTGATCGGACTGGCGCTCGGCGGTGCGGTGCTCCGCTATGTGACATACGCGGGCATCATCGCGTTGACGCTGCGCATGATGAGCGAAATAGCCGGCGACGCATTCCACCGCGTGCAGCGTTTGTCGACCGATTGGCATGCGAACAGCTTCGCCGGCTCGACGGTGCGCAAGATCACGCGCGGGATGTGGGCGCTCGACATGCTCAACGACACCTTGATTCTCGGTTTGTTGCCGTCGTTCGTCATGCTGGTCGGCGCGACGATCTTGCTCGGCATGCACTGGCCGATCATGGGTGCCGTCGTCGGCGCCGGCGCCGTGCTTTACATTGCGACGACGGTTGCGCTGACGATCGGCCTTGTCGCACCGGCGGCGCGCCTGGGCAATGCATGGGATACGCGCATGGGTGGCGCGCTGGCTGATGCGGTCACCTGCAATGCCGTTGTCAAAGCATTTGGCGCTGAGGTTCGCGAAGAGCAGCGCTTCTCGCACGTGATCGGCAAGTGGCGGCATCGTACGCAGCGCGCTTGGGTGCGCGGCACGGTGAACGGCAGCGTGCAGAACGTGATGCTCGCCGCGATGCAGGCGGCCATGCTCGGCGTGGGCCTCCTGCTCTGGTTGAACGGCCGGGCTGGCGTGGGCGACATCGCCTTCGCGTTGACGATGTTCCTCGTCCTGCAAGGTTATCTGCGTGATGTCGGGATGCTCGTGCGTCAATTGCAGCGGTCGGTCAACGACATGGAAGAGTTGGCGCAGTTGACGCGCCAGCCGCTCGCCATCGACGACAAGCCGGGTGCCGGCTCGCTCGTTGTCGAGCGCGGTGAAATCCGCTTCGAAAACGTGACGTTTCGCTACGACGCGTACGCGGTACCGCTCTATGCGAACTTCTCCGTTCGGATTGCGCCCGGCGAGCGCGTGGGGTTGATCGGTCATTCGGGCTCGGGGAAAACGACGTTCATCAAACTGATTCAACGTCTCTACGATGTATCGGAGGGCACGATCACGATCGACGGGCAAAACATTGCCGATGTCCGGCAAGCCTCACTGCGTGCGCAGATCGCGATCGTGCAGCAAGAGCCGCTGCTGTTTCACCGGTCGCTTTCGGAGAACATCGCTTATGCTCGCCCCGGCGCGTCGCGTGCCGAGATCGAGCGTGCGGCGCAGCTCGCGAACGCGCACGAGTTCATCACGTCGCTGCCGAACGGCTACGACACGCTTGTCGGTGAGCGCGGCGTGAAGTTGTCGGGCGGCGAGCGGCAGCGCGTTGCGATCGCGCGCGCATTCCTTGCCGATGCGCCGGTGCTGATTTTCGATGAGGCGACATCGAGCCTCGACAGCGAAAGCGAAGCGTCGATCCAGCAGGCGATGGAGCGGTTGATGGTGGGTCGTACAACGCTCGTTGTCGCGCACCGGCTCTCCACCGTGCGGGCGCTCGATCGGTTGCTGGTGCTCGACAAGGGGCGCATCGTCGAAGAAGGCGAACACGATGCGCTGATTCGACTCGAGCATGGTTTGTATCGCCGGCTGTTCGAGCGCCAGGCGCTCGAGTTGACGAAGGGGCTCGGGGCAGAGGCGCCGTATTCTTCGGAGCCGGTCACGACTGCGGCCGCGACCGTGACCGTGACGGCGGCGGTCTGAACGCGAAACTCACTCAACGATCACTTTCCCAAGCCGGTTCTGAACTGAACCGGCTTTTTCTTGGTGCGCGACGAGGCGACGTATTGGGCTAAGGCAGCAAGCGAATCAAATTCGGAATCGTCTGATAGGCATGGCTCAAAGGCCCTGGTCTACTCGCGAGCGACCCTGACGGCGTCGCAATACCTGGCCTTTTAGATGGCGATGGCGTCAGCCCGAATACTCTCAATCTTCTGGCGGCCATGCGTACTACTGCGCTGAGCCAGCTTCAGGCCGCGCTGGCTGAAGCTGAATCGCTGCGTACTCTGGCGCAACAGGCGACGGCCGAGTTGGCGGAGGTGAAAGCCC
>CAYRLJ010000010.1:0-63052 GCA_964425025.1 uncultured Burkholderia sp.
TCGTTCAAGGGCGCACATCCCTCGACGTGGGCCGATCTTTTCGATACCAAGCGCTTCTCTGGCAAACGTACGCTTTATAAATGGTCGGCGCCGGGCGTGCTCGAAATCGCGCTGCTGGCTGACGGCGTCCCGGCGAACAAGCTCTATCCGCTCGATCTCGACCGGGCGTTCAAGAAGCTCGACACGATCAAGAGCAGCATCGTCTGGTGGAGCGGCGGCGCTCAATCGCAGCAGTTGCTCGCATCGGGCGAGGCGCCCATCGGCATGTTCTGGAACGGCCGCTTGCATGCGCTCGAACAGACGGGCGTGCCTGTCGGTATCTCTTGGAATCAGAACCTCACAGCCGCCGACATGCTCGTCATCCCGAAGGGAGCCAAGCATCGGGCAGAGGCGATGAAGTACCTTGCCAGCGCGACGAGTGCCAATGCGCAAGCGAAGTTCGCCGCCGATACCGGGTACGCGCCGATCAACGTGAAAGCGCCCGCGCTGATGGCGGCGGCGGTCGCGAAAACGCTGCCCGACCAGTACAAGTCGTCGCAGATCGACCTCGACATGAAGTACTGGGCGGAACATCGCGACGAAATCGCGAAGCGCTGGTACGCCTGGCAATCGAAGTAAGTCTGCCGTCGGGCTAGCACCCTCACTTGTCTAGCCGCATCGACAGTATTTGGAGTCACCATGCCTAACGTACTGAGTTCCGTCGCGCCTCCGTCTACGCCACCGCGTCGCCGCCGCGATTGGCGCAGCATACGTCTGCTTACCCCCGCGTTGCTGCTTCTAGTGATCTTCTTTCTGCTGCCCGTGCTGTCGCTGCTTCTGCGCAGCGTGCTCGAGCCTACCCCAGGCGTGCAGAACTATACGCAGCTGCTAGGTTCGACGACGTATTTGCGTGTCTTCGGCAACACGTTCCTCGTGGCAATCGTCGTGACCGTCACGACGGTTGCGATCGGTTTCCCGACGGCATGGCTTCTGGCAATCGCCCCGCGCAAGGTGAGTTCGTTGTTGTTCGCGATTCTCTTGATGTCGATGTGGACGAACTTGCTGGCGCGCACGTTCGCATGGATGGTGTTGCTGCAAGCGACGGGCCCCATCAACCGGATGCTGATGGCGCTCGGCCTCATCAGCGAGCCGCTTGCGCTCGTCAACAACCTGATCGGCGTGACGATCGGCATGACCTACATCATGCTGCCGTTTCTCGTGATGCCGCTGCATGCGACGCTGCGTGGTATCGATCCGTCGACGTTACGCGCGGCGGCGATTTGCGGTGCGAGCCGTTGGCAAGCGTTTTGGCGTGTATTGATGCCGCTCGCGATGCCCGGTGTCGCATCGGGCGCATTGATGGTGTTCGTCATGGCACTCGGCTATTTCGTGACCCCGGCACTGCTCGGCGGCCCTTCGTACATGATGCTGGCCGAACTCATCGCGCAGCTCGTGCAGGAACTGTTGAACTGGGGGCTCGCGGGTGCGGCCGCATTGGTACTGCTGGCCGTGACGCTCGGGCTCTATGCGCTGCAACTGCGATTCACCGGCGGCGCGCGGGCAAGTTTGGGAGGACGCTGACATGTTGCTCGATTTTGATCGCCTAGGCTCATTGCGATGGGCGTTGATGACGGTAGGCGGTGCCGTCGCTCTGTTCCTCCTGTTGCCGATTGCATTCATCGTCGCGCTGTCGTTCGGCGATTCCCAGTGGCTTATCTTTCCGCCGCCCGGTTGGACGCTGGAATGGTATCGCCAGCTTTTCACCGACCCGGGCTGGATCGGCTCTCTCCTGACGAGCGCAGAACTCGCCGTGGTCGTTACCGTCTTGTCAGTCCTGATCGGTCTGCTCGCATCCCTTGCCCTCGTGCGCGGGAAGTTCCGCGGGCGGGGCGCGGTGCAAGCGTTCTTTCTGACGCCGATGGTGCTGCCCGTCGTCGTGCTCGCCGTGGCGTTGTACGCGTTCACGCTGCGCATTGGCTTGAACGGGACGATGGCCGGCTTCGTGATCGGACATCTGATCATCGCGCTGCCGTTCTCGATCATTTCCATCAGCAACTCGCTCGCGACCTTCGATACGGCACTGGAAGATGCGGCGCTCATTTGCGGCGCATCGCCCCTCGAAGTGAAGCTGCGCGTGACGCTGCCCGCGATCAAGCTCGGGCTTTTCGCGGCGGCCATCTTCTCGTTCCTCGCATCGTGGGACGAAGTGGTGGTTTCGATCTTCATGGCGAGCCCGACGTTGCAAACGCTGCCGGTGCGCATTTGGACGACGCTGCGGCAAGACCTGACGCCTGTCGTCGCGGCGGCGTCTTCGTTGCTCGTGGGCTTCACGACGGTATTGATGGTGGCGGGCGCGCTATTGCGCCGCGCCCGATAAAAGAGGTGAACCAGCCATGACTGCTGCATTCCTGCAAATCCAGCGCTTGCGCAAGACGTACGACGACGTGGTCGCGATCGATCAAGTCTCGTTGGACGTGCGCAAGGGCGAATTCATGACGTTCCTCGGGCCCTCGGGCTCGGGTAAAAGCACGACGCTTTACATCGTCGCGGGCTTCCAAGAGCCGACCGAAGGGCGTGTGTTGCTTGGCGGCAAAACGTTGCTGTCGGTGGCGCCGAACAAGCGCAACATCGGTATGGTGTTTCAGCGATACACGCTGTTTCCGCACCTAACCGTCGGCGAAAACGTCGGGTTTCCGTTGCGGGTGCGTCGTCGTCCCGAGGCCGAGGTCAAGGCGAAGGTCGAACAGATGCTGCGGCTCGTGCATCTGTCCGAGTGCCGCGATCGCATGCCGGCCCAGTTGTCCGGCGGCCAGCAGCAGCGTGTCGCGATTGCGCGCGCGCTGGCCTACGATCCGCCTGTCCTGCTGATGGACGAACCGCTCTCGGCGCTTGACAAGAAACTGCGCGAGGAGATCCAGCTCGAGCTGCGCCGCATCCACCAAGAGACGGGCGTCACCATTCTTTACGTCACGCACGATCAGGAAGAGGCGCTGCGCTTGTCGGATCGAATCGCCGTTTTCAACAAAGGCGGCATCGAACAGGTCGGCACGGGCGAAGAGTTGTATGCGAACCCGGCATCACGGTTCGTCGCAAGCTTCATCGGTAATTCGAACTTCCTTCCGGTGCGGGTCACGGCGAGCGGCGAGGGCAGCATGAGCGGCGTGTTCCCGAATGGCCACTCGGTGGCGGCGGCCGGGAGCGTTCCAGCACTCGCGGCTGGGGACGATGGCGCGCTGATGATTCGGCCTGAGCAGATGCGCATTCGTGCGCTGCAAAGCGCGAAGGGCGAAGCGGGCTTGCCTGTCACTGTGCGCGACATCACCTACCTTGGCGATGCGATGCACTACGCCGTCGCGACGCCGTGGCAGCAGGAAATTTCGATTCGCATGCCTGCGGCTCATCGTCATGACAGTGGGTTATCTATCGGCACTCAGGCGTTTGTCGACTGGGATGCGCGTGACGTGCGCGTGTTTGCGGGAGCATGACCGACGATGTGCGCCCCCACGCTCACTATCACTCGCTGCCCCCCGAGCGGGCTTCAGCCTCGCTTGCGGCGGCCCGGCGCGAGGTTGCCATGAGCGACGCGCTTCCTTCACTGAAAGTCGAGCGCCGGACGACGACACTGCGCGAGCTCGCGCTGGAGAAGATGCGCACCGCCATCCTCGAGTCGCATTTCCTGCCGGGCGAACGGCTCATCGAGCGCTCGCTGTGCGAGGGGCTCGGCGTGAGCCGCACCGTCGTGCGCGAAGTGCTGCGTCATCTCGAAGCCGAAGGGCTCGTCGATTCAATCCCGAACCAGGGGCCGATCGTCGCCGTGATCGACGCGGAGACGGCCGCGCAAATCTACGAAATCCGCGCGTTGCTCGAAGGCGATGCCGCGACGGCTTGCGCACGTCGGGCGGACGAAGCGGTCGTGTCTCGGCTGGCGGATTGCGTCGCGCGCATCGAGGGTGCGTTCGATGAGCGCGATCACCGACTCGTGCGCGAGCTGACGACCACGTTCTACGAACAGATGTTTCATGGCGGCGACCGAAGGGTCGCTTGGGAGATCGTGCAGACGTTGAATGCGCGGATTAATCGGCTGCGAGCGATGACGATCGCCTCGGACGATCGCGGACGACAAGCCGTGGCGGAAATGAACCTGATACTCGATGCTATCCGTTGCCAGGACGCACGGCGCGCGCGGGATGCCGCGACGGCCCACGTGGCGCGTGTGGCAGTGATCGCCGCTCAACTCTTGCAGCATGGCCATGATCAGGCGGGCGGTGAGGGACATGCGTCGTCCGCCGCTTTCAGACTTTCTCTTTAAAGGTTTTTCATGGATATCGAGCACACTTTGAAGGACCCGTCGTTATTAAGGCATCAGGCATATATCGACGGCGAGTGGCAAGCCGCCCAATCGGGCGCGACGTTCGACGTCCTCGATCCCGCAACGGGCGCATCGCTCGGTAGTGTGCCGAGCATGGGCGCGGCGGAAACGGCACGCGCAATCGATGCGGCGCAAGCGGCATGGCCCGCCTGGCGCAAGAAAACGGCGAAGGAGCGCGCCGTCATCCTGCGCCGCTGGTTCGATTTGATGATGGCGAACAGCGACGACCTCGCGATGATCCTTACCACCGAGCAAGGCAAGCCGCTCGCCGAAGCCAAGGGGGAAATCGCCTACGCGGCCTCGTTCCTCGAATGGTTCGGCGAGGAAGGAAAGCGCGTCTCGGGAGATACGCTGCCCTCGCCCGCGGCCGATAAGCGCATCGTCGTCGTGAAGGAGCCCATCGGTGTGTGCGCCGCAATCACGCCCTGGAATTTCCCTGCGGCCATGATCACGCGTAAGGTCGGTCCGGCGTTAGCGGCGGGCTGCCCGATCGTCGTCAAGCCTGCGGAGTCGACACCGTTTTCCGCGCTCGCGATGGCCGTCCTCGCCGAGCGGGCCGGTGTGCCGAAGGGCGTACTGAACGTCGTCACCGGCGATCCGAAAGCGATCGGCGCGGAAATGACGAGCAACCCCATCGTCCGCAAGCTGTCGTTTACGGGCTCGACGGCGGTCGGCCGATTGCTGATGGCGCAGAGCGCATCGACGGTGAAAAAGCTCTCGCTGGAATTGGGCGGCAATGCGCCGTTCATCGTTTTCGACGATGCCGATCTCGATGCGGCCGTCGAAGGCGCGATCGCATCGAAGTACCGCAACAACGGACAAACGTGCGTTTGCACCAATCGCTTCTATGTGCACGAGCGTATCTACGACGCGTTCGCTGCCAAGCTCGCAGCGGCGGTGAGCACGCTGAAAATCGGGCGTGGGATCGAGAGCGGGGTGACGCTCGGGCCATTGATCGACGAGGCGGCGGTTAAAAAGGTCGAGTCGCACATCGGCGACGCGCTTTCCAAGGGCGCATCGCTCGTGACCGGGGGCAAGCGACACGCGCTGGGTCACGGCTTTTTCGAGCCGACGGTGCTGACCGGTGTCACGTCGGAGATGAAGGTGGCGAGAGAGGAGACGTTTGGCCCGCTCGCGCCGCTATTCCGGTTTTCATCGGATGAGGAAGTCGTGCGTCTCGCGAACGATACCGAGTTCGGCCTCGCCGCGTATTTCTACAGCCGCGATATCGGCCGTGTTTGGCGAGTGGCTGAGGCACTGGAGTACGGCATGGTCGGCATCAATACGGGCCTCATTTCGAATGAAGTGGCGCCGTTCGGAGGCGTCAAGCAATCGGGCCTTGGCCGAGAAGGGTCGCATTACGGGATCGACGACTATGTGGTGATCAAGTACATGTGCGTTGCCGTGTGACAGCGGGGCAGGCGGCGTTCGCGATAACGTTGTATGCAGTGGTGTCGGCGGTTGAATTAAAAAACTAATTGCGGAGTTGGAGACTTCAATGAAAATAAATCGTGGAATTAACTTAGTACTCCTAAGCAGCCTTTGCGCCGGGTTCATGCTTCCCGGTATCGCGGCCGCCCAGTCGTCCGTGACGCTGTACGGCGTCATCGACGAAGGCATCGACTACGTCAACAACAGCGGCGGCCACTCATTGTGGCGGATGCGCGACGGCACCTACGACGGCATGTACGGCAGCCGTTGGGGCCTAAAAGGCAGCGAAGATCTGGGCGGAGGATTGAGCGCGATATTCAAGCTGGAAGCGGGGTTCAGCTTGGAGAACGGTCAAATGCGCCAAGGCGGAAGAGAATTCGGGCGGCAAGCTTATGTGGGCCTTTCCAAAACGAACCTCGGTACGGTGACCTTGGGACGCCAATACGACTCAGTCGTCGACTTCGTTCAGCCGGTGACGGCCGTGGGCCAATTCGGCGGACCGTTCGTGCGCGGTGGCGACATCGACAACACGGATAACTCGTTCCGTGTCGACAATTCGGTCAAGTACGCGAGTCCGTCGATTGGCGGCTTTACGTTCGGCGGCATGTATTCGTTTACGAATTCGAACGCGCCGGGCGATGGTACGACCGGCATGTGGAGCTTGGGCGCGGCCTACTCGCACGGCGGATTCAATGCAGGTGCGGCGTACTTCTATGCGAAGAATCCTGCTGCGCGCTTCACGGACGGCGATTTCATCGGTAACACCACGGGCGCCGCGATCGGCGCGAGCGGACCATTCAGCTACGTCGGCAATCCGCGCAACGAACGCATCATGGGCATCGGCGCGGACTATGCATTCGGCGCGGCAACGGCAGGGATCGACTACACCAATACGAAGTTCGAAGACGCGAATGGCACGACCAGTTCCGTTACGTTCAGCAGCTACGAGGTATGGGGGCAATACAAAGTCACGCCGGCGGCGACGCTGGGTGCGGCATACGCCTATACCGACGGCAAGGTGAACTACAACGGCACGAAGCCCAAATATCATCAAGTGTCGCTGATGGGGAGCTATTCGCTGTCCAAGCGCACGTCGTTCTATGCAATGGCCGGGCTCCAGCAGGCGGCCGGGGGTGCCAAGCAAGCTGACATCTTCGACTTTTCGATTGCGGATGCATCGACGACGAAGCGGCAACTGATGCTTCGCCTTGGCATGCTGCATCAGTTCTAAAACGACCTCACGCCAGACCGCCAGCCGCCGCGCTCCTAGCTTTTGGAGCAGGCGGTGGCTCGAGTCTCTTGGACAGCCGCGCCGACGATCAAACGATTAGTCGTTCGAGGCCGGAAGGGCAGCGCGTATCAACCCTGCTTCGCGACGAACCGCGCAATCGCATCCACGATCATTTCGCGATGCTTGGCGCGCAGGCGCGGATGCGACGGGTCGCGCCCGAACGCGGCGCCGAAGGTCGATCGATTGCTCACGCGATGGAAGCAGAGCGAACTGATCATGAGGTGCAGATCGATAGGATCGAGGTCATCCCTGAATTGCCCCGACGCGACGCCGCGGGTCAATAGATCCTCGATCGTAACGATCACGCTCGCGTTGCGGCTGCGAAACGTCTTCAGTTGCTCGAGATATTTCGCGCCGTGGATGTTTTCGATCGTGACAAGGCGTACGAAATCACGATGCCGATCGTGATAATCGAACGTGAATTCGACGAGCCTGCGCATGCCCTCCACCGGCTCGAGTTCGCTGACATGCAAGTCTTGCTCGAGGGCACGGATATCGCCGTATACCTTGTCGAGCACCGCTTCATACAAGCCATCCTTACTACCGAAGTAGTAATAGAGCATGCGCTTCGTCGTGTTCGTGCGCTCGGCAATGGAGTCGACGCGCGCGCCGGCAAGACCCATTGCGGAGAATTCGGCCGTTGCCACTTCGAGAATGTTGCGCTTGGTCTCTTCCGGATCGTACTTACGTCGTGCGTCGGTTGCGACGCGACTGCTACCCGCCGAGCCCGCCGGTCTGCCCATGTCGTCGTGCGTTATAGAGTGAATTGCGCGCGATTCTAGCATGTGCACTCCCCGCGGAAACGGCCCCGCACGGAGGCGGGGCGTCCGTCAGCGGGCGCTATAGTTCGATTCGCTTGATATCGCCGACGATGAAAATGTACGAAGCCGCCCCGATCAACGCGACTACCCCGATGAAGGCGAGCGCGCCGACGAACGAGCCCGTTGCCCCGACGATCAACCCGATGACGAGGGGCGTGATGATCCCGGCGAGGTTGGCAGCGACGTTGAAGATCCCGCCCGTCAAACCGAGCATGCCCTCTGGGGCGATGTCGGACACCAGCGTCCAGCCGAGCGCTGCCATGCCTTGAGCGAAAAACGCGAGCGAGAGGATCGCGATGACCGCGACGTTGCTCTGCACGAAATTCGCGAGGACGATCGTCGACGTAAGCAGAAGCCCAGCAATGATCGGCAGCTTGCGCGCGACGTTCGGCGATCGGCCACGGCGCAGCAGACCGTCCGAAAAAGCGCCGCCGAAGAGCACGCCGATCGATGCGGCGATGAAAGGCATGATCGCGAAAAATCCAATCTTCAGCCAACCCATGTGGCGTTCCGTTGCCAGATAGGTCGGAAACCACGTCAAAAAGAACACAAGCGTCGAATTGCCGGCGAACTGCCCGAGGCAGATGCCGGTGAGCTGGCGATGCTTCAGCAATCGGCCGATATCGCGCCACTCCACTTTGCTCCGCTTGCCGCTCTGCTGACTAGAACCGTGCCGCATGAGGCCCCCGCCCGCTTCGATATGAGCGAGCTCGGCGTCGTTGGCCGCGGGATGGTCGAGCGGTTCGCGGTAGAAGCGCCACCAGACGAAACCGAAAACGATGCCGGCGCCGCCGACCACATAGAAGAGCGAGCGCCACCCGAACGCACCCATGAGCGCGAACAAGAATGGGCTGAAAAAAGCGAGGCCGATATACTCGCCGACGGTGTAGGTACCCGTCGCAAATGCGCGCTCCGACTGCGGAAACCAGGTAGCTACGACGCGGCTGTTGGTCGGAAAGCAAGGCGACTCCGCTACACCGAGGCCGAGCCGGCAGGCGAAGAGGGCGCCGACGCCGTGCACGAGCCCTTGCAGTAGCGTGCAGAGCGACCACAGTGTCATCGACAGGAAATAGGTGAGCTTGCTGCCGAAGCGATCGAGGAATACGCCCCCCGGAATCTGCGCCACGACGTAGCTCCACGAAAAGGCGGAAAAGATCAGGCCCATCAACGCCGCGTTGATGCCGAGTTCCTTCGTCAACTGCGGCGCGGCGATGCCCAGTACGGTTCGATCGAGGTAGTTGATCATCGTTCCCACGGCCAGCAGACCGAGAATCCGGTACCGGGCGCGCGAGCGCCGAACGGTGGACGATTGCGAAGCGGCCGGCAAAGGCGCAGGGCTGAGCGAGCGCGGTGAAATCGGAGGGGCCATGTCCTTGTCTCCTATCGACCTTGGTGGTCGGGGTAATTGAATGGGTGGGCGACGCTATTCGTTATTTGGCGAGCATCGCTTGCAGATGCGCGAACATCCGGTCGGCGTCCGGCTCCGCGCCCGTAAAGATCCGGAATGCATCTACCGCTTGATAGACGGCCATTCCGCCGCCGCTCAATGTGCGGCAGCCGATGCGTTCGGCTGCCTCGATGAGCGCGGTACGAATCGGGAAATAGACGACGTCAGCGACCCACAGCTCGCGATGCAGCAGTTCAGCAGGCAAAGGCATGCCAGGAAGCTTCGCCATTCCCGTAGGCGTTGCGTGAATGAGGCCCGTCGCGTCGCGCATGGCATCGGCGAGCGATCCACCCGACACGACCTCGGCAACCGGAAATCGCCGTTGCAACTCGGCCGCGAGCGACGCCGCGCGCGCTGCGTCGACGTCGAACAGCGCTAGGCGCGCGGCACCGAGGCTCAGCGCGGCATCCGCTACCGCGGCTCCCGCGCCGCCAGCGCCAAGCTGGACCACGCGTGTCAGCGATGCATCGGGCAAGCCCCGTTGAAACGACCGTTTGAAGCCGGACCAATCCGTGTTGTAGCCGACGCGCCTGCCGTCTTTGAACAGCACGGTATTGACCGCCCCCAATGCCTGCGCGTCGTCGGACATTTCATCGAGCAGATCGATGACCCGCTGCTTGCACGGATAGGTGACATTCAAACCGTTGAAGCCCATCCGCTCGGCGGCGGTGAGCAAATCGGGCAGTGCCGCGGTGTCGAGACCGAGTACCTCGAGATCGATGCGCCGATACACGAGGCTGATCCCTTGTTGCCGTGCTTCTTCCTCGTGCATCGCCGGGCTCAGCGATGCGCCGATGCCGGCGCCGATCAACCCGACGAGAAACGAGCGCGCGCGAGGATTCGTTGCGACGCTCATTGCGAGTCCTCCATTTTAAGCAGAACGGCCATCCGTTCGAGCGCCAATACGTAGCCTTGCGTACCGCAGCCGACGATGATCGCCTCCGCTATCGGCGACACGTACGAGTGATGTCTGAATGCTTCCCTTTTATGGACGTTCGAGATGTGGACTTCGATCACAGGCTTGGCGATGGCGGTTAATGCATCGGCCAGCGCGACCGACGTGTGTGTATAGGCGGCGGGATTGATCACGATGCCGTCGACGCGTTCGCGTGCTTCGTGCAACCAATCGATTAACTGATGCTCGGCGTTCGATTGCCTGAAGTCGATGGCGAGTCCGAGTCGCTCGCCCGCCTGCGCGCAGCGCTGCGCAACGTCGGCAAGCGTTTCGCGGCCGTAGACGGCCGGCTCCCGCGTACCGAGCAAGTTGAGATTTGGCCCATTGAGGACCAGAACCGAAGCAAAGGTCATGACAACCACTCCAATGTTAAGCGAGTGCCGCACCGACGACTCATGCGGCGTTCTGAATGCCTGAAGTCTGCGCTTCGTCGGGTCATAAGTCATTCTGGGGTTTTCACGAATTTGTACCAACTAGTTAGTTCACGTAAGGTTCGGGTCGTGTGTGCGAGCGTTCATCTTGCGCGTCTTCCGCCGTATTCGTCCGATCTGAAGGGTGTGAAAGGATGGACGGCGAGCGCCGGTTCGCTTTCTTCGTCCATCGCTTCGAGCAAACCAAAGCTATGCAGAACCGAATTGTCTTCAACGCGAATGCACCGCTGCAGCGATCGATTGCCACCGTCTCGATCAGCGGCGCGCTTCCCGAAAAGCTGCGCGCGATCCAGGCCGCCGGGTTTCAATGTGTCGAGATCTTCGAAAACGATCTTCTCTACTACGACGGAACGCCTGCTGGCGTACGGCAAATTTGCGACGATCTCGGGCTGCGCATCGTGCTCTACCAGCCGTTTCGCGACTTCGAGGGCGTTGATTCCGTGCGTCTGGGGCACAACATCGAACGGCTTAAGCGTAAGTTCGAAGTGATGCACGCGCTCGGTACCGATCGTTTGCTCGTGTGCAGCAGCGTGGCGCCGGACACGCTGTGCGACGACGCAGTGGTGGCCGAACAACTCGGTGTGCTGGCACACCACGCACGCGCGGCAGGGATGACCGCTTGCTATGAGGCACTGGCATGGGGACGGCACGTCAATTCCTATCGCCATGCGTGGCAGCTTGTGAAAACGGTCGACGATCCCTATCTAGCGCTCGCGCTCGACAGCTTCCACACGCTGTCTATCGGCGATTCTCTGGCAGAAATCGAATCGATTCCGGGGGAACGCATCGGGTTCGTGCAGATCGCCGACGCACCTTGCATTCAAATGGACGTGCTCGAGTGGAGCCGCCACTACCGGTGCTTCCCGGGACAGGGCGAATTCGAATTGGCCGAGTTTGCAGCCCGCGTCGTCAAGAGCGGTTACCGGGGGCCGCTCTCGCTGGAGGTTTTCAACGACGGATTTCGCGGTGCTCCGCCGGCGGCTACCGCCGCGGACGGCTATCGATCGCTGTTGTGGCTCGAAGAGCAAACGCGGGCGATCTTGGCGAACGCGGACGATATCCGCTCGTTGCCGCTCCATGCGCCGCCCTCCATACCCGAGCATCTGTCGACGCAATTTCTCGAATTTGCCGTCGACGCCGCCTCGCGGACGCGTCTTGTCGATTGGCTCGAAAGATTGCGTTTCCGGCGAGCTGGGCGTCATCGTTCGAAGGACGTCACGCTGTACCAGCATGGTCATGCCGCCATCGTGCTGAACGCCGAGCCCGATTCGTTTGCCAGCGCATTCTTTCAGCAGCATGGCCTCTCGCTTTGCGCGTCCGCGTTCCGCGTCGATGACGCGCAGCTTGCGCTCGAGCGTGCCACGGGTTTCGGCTACGCGCCGTTTGCTGGACGTATCGGTCCCAACGAGCGAGCCGTGCCCGCCGTCCGCTCTCCGGATGGCAGTATTAACTACTTGGTGAACGAGGCGTCGGGTCAACCGACGCTGTTCGAAGCGGACTTCCTGTTGACCGATGTCGACGGGCCGAACGAAGTCGGACCGTTGACGGGTATCGATCACATCTGTTTGGCGTTGCCGATGGGCGCGCTCGATAGTTGGACATTGTTTTTGAAGGCCGCGTTCGGGCTACAAGCTTCGCCTGGCGTTATCGTGCCCGATCCGTACGGCCTCGTGCGCTCGCGCGCGTTCTGCAATCGCGACCGTTCGCTGCGTATCGTGTTGAACGCATCGGTCGATCCTCGTACGGCCGTATCGGAAGCGGTTCACGTCTATCACGGCTCGGGGCTCAACCAGGTCGCCTTCGGTACGGACGACATCTTTCGCGCGGTGGCCGAGTTCAAGGCGGCGGGTCTGCCGCTTTTGCCGATTCCGCGCAACTACTACGACGATCTCGAAGCGCGCTATGCGCTGCCCGAATCCATGCTCGACAGGCTGCGAGCGCACGACTTGCTCTATGACCGAGACGAGCGCGGCGGTGAGTTTTTACATGCCTACACCGAAACACTCGATCAGCGCTTCTTTCTGGAAATCGTCGAGCGTCGCGGTGGATACGACGGCTACGGCGCGCCGAATGCGGCAGTGAGGCTTGCCGCTCAGGCGCGCCGCCGCCGGGAAAGCGCCGGGAGCTAGCGGCCGGCGTGGCCGGTGCGCCGCGAAAGGCCGCGAACGCTGGAAAGGCGGGCGAATGTCGATTGGATTTATCACAGAGACCGCGGGGGACCCGTGGCGATGACCACTTGGAGATTGGAGAGAGACGCTCGATGAAGACTTACGGAACACAAATCGGCGGCATAGCGGCCGCGATGGCGGTACTCGCATCGATGCCCGCATCCGCGCAGAGCAGCGTGACGCTCTACGGCGCGGTGGATGATGCCGTGGTATACGCCAACAACCAGCGGGGACATTCGAACGTCTATCTGCGGCAAGGAAATCTTTATGCCTCGAAGTTCGGGCTGCAAGGCAAGGAAGACCTCGGAGGCGGCACGATGGCCGTCTTCGATCTCCAAAACGGTTTCGATCTCAACACGGGCGCCCTCTCGTCGTCCGGCCTCATGTTCAATCGGCAAGCTTATGTAGGACTCCAAAATTCCCGGATGGGGACATTGACGGCGGGACGCCAATACACGCCCTATTACCTGTTCGTCGGCCCGCTGACCGGCAGTTCATGGCTCACGGGAGCAACGGGCGCACACGCCGGCGACATCGACGGACTCGACACGACGGTGCGGATCAATAACTCGCTCGTCTATACCGGTCCGAATTGGGGCGGCGTGCAGGCGAGCGTGATGTACGCCTTCGGCGGCATCGCCGGGAGTACCGGAAAGGGGCAGACCTATAGCGCCGCCTTGCGGTATTCGAGCGGCCCTATCACGTTCGGTCTCGGGTATCTGCGCATGGATAACGCGCAGCAAACGACCGGTTTCGACCCGGCATCGACGGGCAGCTTTGGGGTCTCTGCCTTGAACACGGGCTACGTCTCGGCGAAGGCGGTTCAGCATGTCGCGGCCGCCGGCAACTACACCCTCGGCAATCTGATATTGGGGCTCTCGTATTCGAACGTCGAATACAAGGCCGGCGGGCGTTCGCTGTTCGGCTCGACGGCGGTGTTCAACACCTATGCCGCGCTGGCGGTTTATCGATTCGCGCCCACGTTCGATGTCGGCGGCGGCGTCGCGTTGACACAAGCATCGAAGGCGAACGGCATCACGAGTGCGGCGCGTTACGCGCAATATTCGCTCAAGGAGTCGTATCACTTGTCAAAGCGCACGACGTTGTACGCGTTGCAGGCTTACCAGCATGCGAGCGGTCAAACCCTCGGTGCCAACGGTGCCGGCAATATAGTCGATGCGGCACCGTCGGTCGGCGATTCGCAAAACGGAACGCCGTCGTCGACCCATGCGCAATTCGTTGGCATGTTCGGCATCGCGACGTTGTTCTAAAACGCGTTCAATCACGCGCGGCGGTAGGCACGCTCCCGTGCGCGCCGCCGCAAGACGGCCCCGCGCTTGTGCCGCGCGGGCCTTTGCTGCCAAACGAGCCCTAAGCCTGCTCGTCTTCCTCCCGGAAAATCCGATCGGCTAGATGGAACGCCGAATTGGCCGCCGGCACCCCGCAGTAAATCGCCGCTTGCAGCAGCACTTCCTTGATCTCCTCGCGCGCGACGCCGTTGTTCTTGGCTGAACGCAAATGCAGCGCCAACTCCTCGTTGCGGTTCAGCGCAACCATCATCGCGATCGTCAAAAGGCTGCGCGTATGACGCGGTAGGCCTTCCCGCGTCCAAATCTCGCCCCACGCATAGCGTGTGATCAGCGCTTGGAACTCGGTGCTCAGATCGGTGCGGTGGGCAAGCGAGCGGTCTACGTGCGTATCGCCGAGGACGGCACGGCGCACTTGCATGCCGGCTTCGTAGCGTTCTTCGTCGTTCATTTCGTGGACGTTGGATCGTTTTGATGGGAAGGATTCAGTCGGCGGTTTGCCTGATAGCTTTGGAGCACGGCGTCGACATGCTCGCGCGCCTGTCCGCTGTAGTTGGCGGGATCGAGCAGTGAATCTAGCTGACGCTCGTCGAGTACGCGCATCACGTCCGGATTGTCGGCGAGCACTTGGCGCAGCGTGCGGCCACTTTCAAGCGCTTCGCGCGACGCGTGTTCGACGAGTTCGTGAGCCCGTAGCCGCCCAAGCGACGCGCCGAGTGCGAGCATGACGGCCTCACCGAGAATAAGGCCGCCTGTCATACCTAGATTGGAAGAGAGTCTTTCTGTATCGACGTCGAGCCCGTCGACGATATCGGTGATGTTGGCCAGTGCGCCGGCACAGAGCCGCGCGATCTCGGGCAACGTTTCCCATTCGGCTTGCCAGCCGCCCAGCGCGCGTTCGTGCTCTTGCACCATACTCGCGAGCATCGTAGCGACGAGCGCCGGCACGCGCGTGGCGGCCGTCAGCGTCGCGGCGCAGCCGACGGGATTGCGTTTGTGCGGCATCGTCGATGATCCGCCTTTGCCCGATGACGACGGCTCGGCCAACTCGCCCACTTCCGTTTGCATCTGCAAAGAGATGTCGCGCGCAATCTTGCCGAGCGTTCCCGTCAGCAGGCCGAGGACGGTCGCCACTTCCGCCATGCGGTCACGCTGCGTATGCCATGGCACGCTCGGCAATGGCAATGAGAGTGCTTGCCCTAGGGCCTGTGCGACAGCGTGCGCTGTGTCGCCAAGGCTGGCCAGCGTCCCCGCTGCGCCGCCGAACTGCAGCGCGAGTGCGCGCTCGCGCAACTGAGCGAGCCGTTCCCGATGGCGCTCGAGTGCATCGAGCCATTGCGCGAATTTCAACCCCAGCGTAATCGGCAGCGCTTGCTGCAACCAGGTGCGGCCAACCATCGGCGTATCGCGGTATTGCACGGCTTGGCGCGCGAGCGAGGCGCAAAGCCTATCGACGCCCGTTTCGATCAGATCGAGCGCGTCACGCAGTTGAAGCACCATGCCGCTGTCGATGATGTCTTGGCTCGTCGCGCCCCAATGCACATACTTTGCCGCGTCTTCGGCTTGTGCGCGGACGCAGGCTGTCAATTGCTTGACGAGCGGTATGGCGAGATTGCCGGCACGGGCAGCCGCTTCGGTCAGCGCGTCCGCATCGATTCGATCGGCAACGCAGGCTGCTTCGATCGGAGCGACGGCATCAAGCGGAATGACGCCGGCTTGAGCCAGTGCTCGGGCGAGCGCGGCTTCGACGTCGAGCATCCGTTGCACGGTTGCCTGCGGTGCAAAGACGGCGAGCATTGCCTCGGTAGAAGTCAGCCGGTCGTTGAGTCGTGCTGGGTAGGCGAACATGGGGACAAATGAAGCTAGCAAAAATGGGAACGGCGACGACGCAGGCCTGCCGCATACAAGCGCGATCAAGCCAGTGACGCATTCGGCAATACGATCGTTCGAAACGTCTGCGTCGTGCGATTATCGAACCAGATAGTTAATTTAGAACGGTTCTCCGGAATCCTAAGCTTCGATAGGGGGGCGGTCAAGCCCGCGCCTGTCCTCCATGCTCGGAATCAGCGCGCGCGTTTGCGCGACGACGGGACGCGCCGGCCCGGGCGGCTCGTGCGCTTTTTCGCCGGTCGCACATCGGCACGAGTCAGCTCGCGCAGGATTGCCGCCAAGGCTTCGACAGCCTGCGATGGCTCGCCTGAACTGCGGCGCAGAAGGCCAACGGGCTCTTCGGCCTTGGTGACCGCAAGCGGCAACTGGGCCAATTCGCCACGCGCGAGGTCGTCGCGCGCCGCGAACTCGGGGGTAATCCACACAGCGTCGGAGCGCCGCGCAAGGAGCCGCGCGACCGATACGGACAGCGTTTCCGTGCAAGTGGCCGGCACCTGCAACGCGTGAGCATCGAAGAACGCGTCGGTATGGAGTCTCGGTACCGTTCCGGCGGGCGCCACCACGAGTGGATACTCGAGCACCGCCTGGGGCGAGGCCGCGCGCGTGCCGATGAGCGGATGCCCGGGGCGCACGGCCAGCACGAGCGGCTCCGCATAGAGCAATTCGAAGGAGAGGCCTTGCATCATCGCCGGCTCGGCCATCCGGCCGACCACGCAATCGAGGTGTCCCGCTTTCAGCGCTGCGAGCAGGCTTTGATTCGTCGCGGTATGGAGCCGCACGCCGGTTTGCGGATGATCTTGGCGAAGGCGCACGAGGGCGTCGGGCAGTACGCCGCTCGCGACAGTCGGTAGCGCACCGAGCGCAAGGATGTCTACCGGCGGCGCCGTCGGCCCCTGCAGCGCCGCCGCGGCCGACTCCATCGCTTGCGCGACGCCGACGGCATAGCGAAGGAAATGTTCGCCGGCCGGTGTCAAACGCGCACCGTGTCTGCCACGTTCGACGAGACGCACGTCGGCGAGCGATTCGAGCTCGGATAGCGTCTTCGAGACGGCGGGCTGCGTCAGGTTGAGGCGTTCGGCGGCGCGCCCGAGATTGCGTTCGCGAGCGATCGCGAGAAAGCAACTGACATGACGGAAGCTGATCTTGGTTTCCATTACTAGAGGTTATGGATCGGTGGAAGAGAAGTCAATTTACGCGTGCGCTTATGCGCCATACAGTGGGCACCGAAAACATCCGGGCCCGCTTGCCGTACGAGCGTGGCCGCTTTCATCGTCAGGGAGAGAGCGAATTGACCATGTCAGATCCGCGAGAGGCTGCGTCAAGCCACACTAATGGCGATTTCGCCCAACGCGATACGGCGTTGCACCCGGCCGCGCTAACGCCGGGCTACAAGACGAGCGTCCTACGCGCTCCGCGCAAAGCGCTGATTTCCACGCTGAACACGTTATCCGAGCGCACGGGCCCGGTCTTTCGCTGCGACGAGTTGGGGCCGCTCGATAACGACCTCATCTTGAACTTCGCCAAAGACGGATTGCCGATCGGCGAGCGCATCGTCGTCCATGGCTTTGTGCGCGATGAGTTCGGGCGTCCCGTTCGCAATGCATTGGTCGAAGTGTGGCAAGCGAATGCGGGCGGCCGCTACCGGCATCGCAACGATAATTACATCGCGCCCATCGATCCGAACTTCGGCGGCTGTGGACGCATGCTGACCGACGAACACGGCTATTACGCCTATCGCACGATCAAGCCGGGCCCCTATCCTTGGCGCAATCGAATCAACGATTGGCGGCCGTCTCACATCCATTATTCGCTGAGCGGGGACGGCTGGGCGCAGCGTCTGATTACGCAAATGTATTTCGAAGGCGATCCGCTCATCGCGCGGTGCCCCATCATCAAGACACTGCCGAGCGAAGAGCAGGTGCGCGGGCTGATTGCGCTGCAAGATCCCGGTAACAACATCGCCCTAGACAGCCGCTGCTACCGCTTCGACATCACATTGCGCGGCCGGCGCATGACCTGCTTCGAGCCTTCGAAGCAAGGAGACAAGCAATGAATCGTCCGTCGTTTTCTCCGATTTCCTCCTTCGGTCCCGTTCGCTTCCCGGAGACGGCTTCGCAGACAGGTGGCCCGTATGTCCATATCGGGCTCGCTCCGAAACAAGCCGGCTTCGACATCTTCGAGAACAACTTCGGGAATGTGCTCGTTGCTCCGGAGACGCCCGGTGAGCGCATCGCGATCGAAGGCCGCGTGTTCGATGGATCCGGGACGCTCGTGCGCGACGTGCTCGTCGAGATCTGGCAGGCGAATGTGGACGGGGTCTATGCACATCCGGCCGATGACCGAGCCTCCTCGATCGATCCGTCGTTTCGCGGCTGGGGACGCGCGGGTGCCGACTTCGAAACGGGGATTTTTCGCTTCGAAACCATCAAGCCAGGCCGCGTACCGGGGCTGAGGGGCGTGCTTCAAGCGCCGCATGTGTGCCTTGTCTTGTTCGCGCGTGGAATCAACGCCGGACTGCATACGCGCCTTTATTTCAGCGACGAGGCCGAGGCCAATAGGACCGACCCCGTGCTCGCCGGTATCGAATGGGCAGTGCGGCGCCAAACGTTGATCGCTGAACGAGGCGAGCGCGACGGCGCGGTCGCGTACTCGCTCGATATCCGTCTGCAGGACACGCCGGACGGCGGGCGCGAGACGGTGTTTTTCGATATCTGAACGGATGAGGTTCGGGCGCTGCGTGTTCGATAAACGCACAGTATTTCGATAATCGCCGTTGACCCATGGCGGACGCGCCTCTAAATTGTTCTCAACTTGAAGACGGAGGCGCTGTCCGTAGCGCGATTACCGATGATTGATAAGACCGTTTCATCACTCGAAGAGGCCGTTGCCGGCATCACCGACGGCGCCACCGTCATGATCGGCGGCTTCGGTTCCGCCGGACAGCCGGCCGAACTGATCGATGCGCTCATTGAACAGGGCGCCCGCGAACTAACCATCGTCAACAACAACGCCGGCAACGGCGAGATCGGCCTTGCCGCTTTGCTCAAGGCGCGACGTGTACGCAAGATCATTTGCTCGTTTCCGCGTCAGGCGGATTCGCAAGTGTTCGATGCGCTTTTCCGCGCGGGCGAGATCGAGTTGGAACTCGTGCCCCAGGGCAATCTCGCGCTGCGCATCCAAGCGGCCGGCGCCGGCCTCGGCGCTGTGTTCACACCGACCGGCTACGGCACGCGTCTAGCCGAGGGCAAGGAAACGCGCGAGATCGACGGCAAGTCGTACGTACTCGAGTACCCGATCAAAGCCGAATTCGCGCTCATCAAGGCGCATCGGGGCGATCGCTGGGGCAATTTGATTTACCGCAAGGCGGCGCGCAATTTCGGCCCGATCATGGCCATGGCCGCTACGACGACGATCGCGCAAGTATCGGAGATCGTGCCGCTCGGAGCGCTCGATCCCGAGACGATCGTCACGCCCGGAATCTTCACGCAGCGTGTGGTTGCGGTCCCGCAAGCGAACGCGCATGCGCGTGCCGCATAAGGAGCTTCATATGAACAAGTGGACGCGCGATCAGATCGCCCAACGTGTTGCCCAGGACATCCCCGAAGGCGCTTATGTGAACCTCGGTATCGGCCTGCCGACGAAGGTCGCCAATTACCTGCCGGCCGAGCGCGAGATCTTTCTGCATAGCGAGAACGGTTTGCTCGGCATGGGCCCGGCACCTGAACCGGGCGAAGAGGACCCGGAGTTGATCAATGCGGGCAAGGAGCCCGTGACGCTGCTCGAGGGTGGGGCGTTCTTTCATCATGGCGATTCCTTCGCGATGATGCGCGGCGGCCACCTCGACATCTGCGTGCTCGGTGCCTTCCAAGTATCGATGAAGGGCGACTTGGCGAATTGGCATACGGGCGCGGCCGATGCCATCCCTGCCGTAGGCGGCGCGATGGATTTGGCAATCGGCGCGAAGCAGGTCTTCGTCATGATGGATCACCTGACGAAAGCGGGCGAGTGCAAACTTGTGGAGGCGTGTAGCTATCCCCTGACAGGCATCGGTTGTGTCGATCGCATTTATACGGATCTCGCGGTGATCGACGTGACGGCGCAAGGCTTGATCGTGACCGATATCGTCGAAGGACTGACGTTCGAAGCGCTGCAGGAAGCGACGCCCGTGCCGCTCTCGCGGGCTTAATCGAAAGGGCAAGTAAGGAAGACAGCCGCCATGGAACAGACGCACGGTATTGCCTATACGGTCACGGGACCCAATGATGCACCCGCTCTCGTCCTCTCGAACTCGCTCGGCACGACGGCCGAGATGTGGGCGCCTCAACTCGATGCACTAACGAAGCATTACCGTGTCGTTCGTTACGACACGCGCGGCCATGGGGCTTCGATCGCGCTCAACGGCGAATACACGCTCGAGCTGCTCGGGCGCGACGTCCTTGCGGTGCTGGACGCATTGGGCATCGAGCGCGCGCATTTCTGCGGCATTTCGATGGGCGGCTTGACCGGGCAATGGCTGGGTGCGCATGCAGGCGAGCGGATCGATAAGTTGATCGTCGCCAACACCGCGGCGCGCATCGGAACGGTGCAAGGATGGGGCGAACGAGCGGCGCTGGTGCGCGCTCGCGGGATGGACGAAGTGGCCGACGGGGCGGCGGGGCGCTGGTTCACGGCCGGCTTTATCGAACGCCAGCCCGAAGTCGTGGCCCGCCTGACGGAACGATTGCGCGCCACGCCTGCCGCCGGCTACGCGGGATGTTGCGATGCGTTGTCCACCGCCGATGTACGTCATGAGATCGCCGCCATAGCGGCCCCTATGTTGGTGATTGCCGGTCGATACGACCCGGTGACCACCGTCCACGATGCGCAGTTCATTGCCGAGCGCGTGCCCGGTGCTCGAACGGCGACATTAGATGCGTCGCACCTATCCAACGTCGAGGCGGCGGACGCATTCAACGAGGCGGTCTTGGCATTTTTGACCGAATAGTTGCGCCGTTTGCGCGGAACGGGCATATTGCCGTAATCGTTGCGTAAGGAACGGTTCCTTTTTGGGAAGCGAGCGCTTTTGCCATCGTCTCGGCCGCGTTATTCCGGCCGCGCATGAGCTCGCCCTCTAAACGAGCCGTCGGCGCAATGCGCCGAAACGAATCGGTTTGCATCGCACGCGCTCCGCGCGGCGTGCGCGGTCGTTGCAATGCGGTCGAATAAATTTTGTGGTTCCCTATTCGCAGACAAGCATTAGAATAAGACCTCTAAAGCCGATCGACGGCGTTGGCGGCCTTATCTTCCGGGCTGCGCGCCGCAACGGAGACCAGACCATCGGCGGTTCGAATTTTGCTCAAAAATACAACTAGTTGGTCGTTCAGCGGGGTCAGCTATGTTTGATGAAGACGACGACGCGGTGCTCGAAGTGCTTCTTGGCACCAAGAGCCCTTGCTGGCGCCTGCGCCGCGACAGCAATGCGTTCGAGCTCGCGGCCGTCCCCGGCGTAGCCAACATTGGCGTTGCGCTGACCGCCGAGCAGGCGAAACAAATCCGCGATCTCACAGGTGTCACCTCGCACCTGTTGCTCGACATCTCGCTTTATGGCCGAGCGATCACGCTTCACCTCATCGGCAAGAAGATCGATTCGGACATCTGGGCAGGCACCGCAACCGACTATGCGGATGCCCATTCCGTTGCCGAAGCGCTTTCGCACGGGCTAGCCTCCGCCGAGCAAGTCGTGTCGGAAGTCAATTCGCTGGTTGTGATCCTCGACCGATACGGCATCGTGCAGCGTTTCAATCGGATGTGCGAAGAAGTGACAGGCATGGCCGAAGTCGATGTCATCGGTAAAAGCGCATTCGATCTCTTCATGAGCCCCGATCAAGGCCAGGAGTCGCGCAGGAACATCCGGCAGTTCTTCGAGAGCCGGCAATCGTTCGAGGTTGAGCGCGTCATCAACACCGTCAACGGGCCGCGGTTGTTCCAGTTCCGCAATAAGTTCGTCCATAGCGGCAGCGGAATCGAGCAGGAATTCATCATTTGCTCCGGCACGGACATTACTGAGGAACGCGACGCCCAACGACGCTTAGAAGAACTCGCTTCGACGGATGTCTTGACGGGGCTCATGAATCGCTATGCGATCAACGCGAAAATCGAGTCTGCGTTGGAGCGTGCGAGCGCCGATCCGTCGAATGTAGTGGGCGTCGTCTTTCTCGATCTCGACAATTTCAAACGTGTCAACGATCACTACGGACACGTCAACGGCGATCGGCTCATCAAGCGCGTCTCGGAGATCGTGTGCGATTGCCTGCCTGAGAACGCCACGTTGTCGCGCCTTGGCGGCGACGAATTCCTGATCCTGGTGGAACCCTGTACGCAAGCTTCGCTCGAGATGCTCGCCGAAACGATCATCGACGCGCTACGTGCGCCGATCCATCTGGAATTCATGGATGTGTATACCAGTTGCTCGATCGGCATCGCGCTCTACCCGGAACACGGCAAGACGCTCGAGGCACTGATCTCGCATGCGGACACGGCGATGTACGCGGCGAAGGAAGCGGGCAAACACACCTATCGTGTGTTCCTACCCGAGATGAATCAAAAGGTCGCCCAGTATGTTTGGCTCGACACCGAACTCAGGAAAGCGATAGAGGAAAAGCAGTTCGTCCTCTTCTATCAGCCCCTGATCAATCTGTGCACGGGACGTCTGCATAGTGTCGAAGCGCTGATCCGGTGGCGATCCACTAGCCGCGGATTGGTCGCTCCATCCGAATTCATTCGCTTCACAGAAGAGTCGGGCTTGATCATCCCTATCGGGCGATGGCTGATGCAGGAGGCGGCGTGGCAGGCGGCTCGATGGCACGAAACGGGATTGGATATCCGGATTTCGATCAATGTATCCGCGCGGCAGCTGCGTGACGCAACGATCGTTGACCAGCTTCGCGAACTCGTCGCACAAGGCGGCGCAAAGCGGACGCTGATCGACATCGAATTGACGGAGAGCAGCTTCATCGAGGATGAGAAGTCCGCCATCGATATGATGCGGCAATTCAAGCAGTTAGGGGCGCGCATCCTGCTCGATGATTTCGGCACCGGGTATTCGTCGCTGTCGCAACTGACGAGATTGCCGATCGACGTGATCAAGCTCGATCGAAGCTTCATCACCGGCATCGATCAGAACTTTCAGGCGCAGTCGCTCGTGCGCTCGGTTCTGAGCCTGGCGCGAGCGTTCGGCTTTACGGTCGTGGCGGAAGGCGTGGAAACCGAGCGTGAAGCGCAGTTCCTCAAGGATATCGGTGTCGATTACGCGCAGGGCTACTTCTATGCGAGGCCGATGGCCGCCGAAGCGTTCGAGGCTTGGCTGAACGATAAGAAGAGGCTCAGGCTTATTGCTTGAACCTCTTCTTTGGGGATATCAACAACCGCTATCCGATGCGGCTTTTCATGGCACGGCCTTCAGTTTCGACACGCGCCGATTCTGCAGGACGACAAGCCGTTCCATGAACGCGATGTCCTTTTCTTCGAGCGTGAACGCGGA
Source organism: uncultured Burkholderia sp. (assembly GCA_964425025.1). GTDB lineage: Bacteria > Pseudomonadota > Gammaproteobacteria > Burkholderiales > Burkholderiaceae > Trinickia. Next base: position 23,609 of record CAYRLJ010000010.1, read on the forward strand.
ATGCACCCAGTCCTCCGTGATATCCATGAGTTCCGCGCGTGAAAGCGGTAACACGCGTTGACGGGCCCGAAGCATCGCCCGCGTGCCGTTGAGCATCGGCCGCATGACGTCGATGAACGTGTTCGTTGCCAGGAATGCCTCGCCCGGATCGAATACCTCGTCGACGAGGTGCTGCTGTGCGTGCCATTCGGCGAAACGCGACTCGCCGGTGCTGATCAGCGTTTCCGCGACATGCATGTTGGACTTGCGCGCGACAAGCGAATAACCGCCCATGCCCGGAAATAGATTGAACGCGATTTCCGGAAACCCGAGTTTCGTTCCTCGTTGAGCGAGAACGTAATGATGGGCCAGCGCGGCTTCGAACCCGCCGCCCAGCGCGCTGCCTTCCACCATCGCGATGGTGACCGCGTCGGTGCCGAAGCCATTGTAGATTTCCCACACACCGTCGATGCAGGAGCGCGCATAGGCCATGAGCCGATGGCGTTCGCGCTTGCGTATGGCATCGACGAAAAAGTTTAGATCGCCACCGACATTGAAGATCTCGGGCACTAGAGATCCCGTGACCCAGAAGTCGAACCTGAGCCCGGACTCTCTCGCCGCGTGCGCCAAGCGAATAATTTCCGATACCAACTGTTGGTTGAAGCATGGACGCGGCTCTGAGCGAAGCATCATCCACATGACGTGTCGGTCTTCTTCGTAGTAGGGCGTCAGTTGACTGAATTCGCCTGCTTCGTGGAAGGGACGGCAGGAGGAGTTGAGGTCGAATCGCATGTTTTTCCTTTTAAATGGCGTTGATGAAACCGCTCTCAAAGATGCGCATGCAACCAATGCAAGGCGTCTTTGGGCGCCGCCAATTTTGCGTGACGTCAATCGTTTGCCGGTTGCGGGGCAGTGAAATTTCGTAGCATTTGCGAATCGCGCGTTTTTCCGTGCCATGAGTGGCGCTCGCGCGCGGGCGCAATGATGGGGGGGGCGGCTCGCCGGATTGGGACGGATGGGGAAATGGCGGGTCGCGAGCGAGACGGCGATAGGTGCCGCCTCAGAGGGCTCACGGAGGTGACGCCTGCCGCCTCGGCAGATGCGAGGCGGCAGTGCTTGCTGGCAGTGCTTACTGCGAAGGGCGCTTACTGCGAAGGGCGCTTACTGCGCGACGGCGGGCCGAGTGACATCCGTGCCGAACCAATGCATCGAGATCTTCTTCAGCGTCCCGTCCTGTCCCATCGCACTTAGCGCGCCATTGATCGCCTTCTCGAACTGCGGATTACCCTTTTTGAACGGAATCCCCATTTCCTGCTCTCCTCCAGGCAGGATTGCACCGGTTCTTAGCGGGAGATTCGACGTCTTGATGATGTATGGCAGCATCAAGCGGTCATCTAGCGTCGCGTCGATTCGGCCCGAGGCTAGATCGCGCAGCTTTTCCGGCGCGCCGGGGTAGGTTTGCACGTTGATGCCTTGAACGGCGCGGGCCATCTGATCGTAATTCGTGCCGAGGGTGACGCCCAGCTTTTTATCGCCCTTGAATTCATTGAGCGATTTGAATTCGCGCTTGTCGTTGGTTCGCTGAATCAACTGCGCGGCCGAGAACGTATAGGGCTGGCTGAAATCGAGTATTTCTTTGCGCTGCGGCGTAATGGTGACCTGGTTGACGATCACGTCGAACTTTGCGGCTTGCAATCCCGCGATGATTCCGCTCCATTCCGTGGTAACGAATTGAGGCTTCACCCCGAGCTTGGCCGCCACAGCTTTGGCCACATCGACATCGAAGCCTTCGAGCTCTCCGGCGGCATTGCGCGAATTGAACGGCGGATAGGTGCCTTCCATCCCGATCCGCAGCACACCGCTCGACTTGACGGTGTCGAGTAAGTCTTGAGCGTGCGCCGCCGCGCCGGCGAAACCGACAGCAGTCGCGACGATCGCTCCGCGAACGAGCGCGCTGATCATGTTTTTGGCCTTCATTGTCTCCTCCTTGATTTCGAACGGGTTTTGCTTCTCTGCATGCAAAGCGAAGGATCGACGTCCCCGTCAGGAAGGACTCCTAACGATTGCATGATGTCGAACCGTATCACTTTTCTGGAGAGAAGGCCTTCGTGTCAAAAATGGCGGCGGGCGGGATCGGATCGACGTCGCACGGGCTGGGGTGGCTGCTCGGGTAGTTCGAGCAAGCCGGGCCAATCGAAATGCTTAGCGAAAGACATGAGACGCAAGCAAGGAACCGCGGTCCAACTAGGCACGGGACATGCTGCCCGCACTCGTGCGTTCATTCCGTATGGAACCTTCGAACCGCATAAAAGGAGCCGCCATCTTGCGTGGCCCGGGAGAAAAAGTCATGGCCGAACTTAACGCAACTGGAAGATCCACGGCATTGCCGGATGTTGTCGACATATGGCGGCCACATGCTGCCGTCGTATCTTGGAGCGCCGTATTCGCCGGCGCCGTGGCGGCTACGGCATTTGGGTTGATCCTACTGACGCTCGGCGCCGGTCTTGGATTGGCCGCGCTGTCGCCATGGCGCGCCGCGAGTGCGAGCGCGGGTGCATTCGGCGTTGCCGCGGTCATCTGGGTTTTCGTGACACAGATTCTGACGTCGGGGCTCGGCGGCTATCTTGCCGGTCGTCTGCGGCATCGATGGCCTGCCGTGGAAGCCGATGAAGTTTATTTTCGCGATACCGCTCACGGCTTTTTATCGTGGGCGTTGGCGACGCTAGCTACAGCGGTGTTCTTCGCCGCCATGCTGCCTGCAGTCGAACGCGCGGGCGTGCAAGCGGCCGCGAAGGGGGGATCGTCGGCTCCCGCCATCGACCGGGGTGACGCCAATGCGGCAATGGATCACTGGCCCGTTGGATACTACGTCGATTCATTGTTTCGACAGCCGGCCACCCCCTCTGCCGCTCCGTCGGCGCTCGAGCCGTCCGCGGCTCCAGCCATAGCTGCACCTGCTGCCGCGGCGGCTTCGGGCGCGGAGGCGAATGCTGCGGCCAATGCCTCCGAACCTGCCGTGGCCGCATCGGCTGCATCGCCGAATCCCAACGCGAACGGGATTGTCAACGTCGCTTCGGGCGCTGTGGTCAATCCTGTCTCCACGCCCGCTGTGCCCGCCGCCGCAGTGGCTGAGCCCATGGGCGGCGCTGCAAGCGAAGTGGAGGCTGCCGGTTCGCCGCCGAGGCAGGAAATCACGCGCATCTTCCTTAACAGCCTAGCGACGGACGATGCCTTATCGGCGGCGGACATCGCTTACGTGGCGCGAATCGTTTCCCGCTACACGGGGCTCGCGCCGCAAGCTGCGCAAGTGCGCGTGGCGGCAACGTATGGGCAGCTTCAGCAAAAAGTCGTCGCCATCAAGGACGCGGCCAAAGTTGCAGCGGACAAGGCGCGTCGCGCAAGCGTCGGCGCGGCGCTCTGGCTCTTCGTTTCGCTATTGCTCGGCGCGTTTTCCGCGACTTTCATGGCGCTGTACGGTGGGCGCCTGCGAGACATTTGACGGCCCGATGCTTTCACAATCGACCACGGAGGAACTATGCGATCGATCCTGCTTTACCTGCTCGGTGTACCGATTCCGATCATCATCATCATCGCGTTGCTTTATCACTGAACGGCACCATAAGCCGGGGTCCTGGCCTCGGCTTCAGCCTCGGCTTTGCCGATGGACTACAAGCGGCACAGCTGCGTTTCGATCTGTGCCGCTTGCTCGTTGCTATGACTCGCTATCTTCCGTCAGCTTCTTTTCGAGGCTCATGAAGATCCGCTTTGTTTGCCCTTTCGCGTGCAGGGCAAAGAGCAGCAGCGAGCGCCCGGTGACCTGATAGACGTCACCCGATTCGAATTCCGGCAGTTCATCGCGTATGGGCACGTTCGTATCGATGAGACAGCTCCATTGATCGCTGCCCGGAATATCGGGCAGCTTGAATTCGACGACGTCATGGTGCGCATTGAGCACCACGAGCAGCGTCGCATCCGAAGCCGGCCGCCGAATGCCGCTCGTTTGCGCACGGCCATCGATGATGAGGCCGAAACATCGCATCGACGGGTCGTTCCACTGCTCGTCGCTCAATTCGGTGCCGGCCGGGCTCATCCACCGTACCTCGCAGAGTTGCTGGCGTTCGTCGAATTGGCCCGTCAAAAAGCGATTGCGGCGCAAGACCGGTAAGGTGTGGCGCAGTGTCGTCAACTTAACGACAAAGTCCGTCAATGCGCGGCCATCGTCGTCGATCGTCCAGTCCACCCAACTTATTTCGTTGTCTTGGCAATAGGCGTTGTTATTGCCTTGTTGCGTCCGGCCGAACTCGTCGCCGGCAACGATCATCGGCGTGCCTTGCGAGAGCAGCAGTGTCGCCAACACATTGCGCTTCTGGCGTTCGCGTAGTGCACGCACTTGCATATCGTCCGTCGGACCTTCTACGCCGCAATTCCACGATTTGTTGTCGGCGTGGCCGTCGTTGTTGTCCTCCCCGTTGGCCTCGTTATGTTTATCGTTGTATGAAACGAGGTCGTTCAACGTAAAGCCGTCATGTGCGGTCACGAAGTTCACACTCGCCCATGGCCGACGGCCGCGTCGATTGAATTTGTCGCCCGATCCGGTGATCCTGCTGGCCAGTTCGGACGCGATGCCGTCGTCGCCTTTCCAAAATGCGCGCACCGTATCGCGGAACTGATCGTTCCATTCGGCCCATCCAGGCGGGAAGCCTCCCACTTGATAACCGCCGGGGCCGCAATCCCAAGGTTCGGCGATCAGCTTGACGCTCGATAGCACCGGGTCTTGCCTGCAACTATGGAGAAAGCCGCCGCCTTCGTCGAAACCGTCGGGTTCGCGGCCGAGAATGGTCGCGAGGTCGAAGCGAAATCCGTCGACATTCATTTCGCTGACCCAATAACGAAGGCTGTCCGTCACCATCTGCAGCACGCGCGGATGGGACAAGTTCAGCGTGTTGCCGGTACCGGTGTCGTTGATGTAGTAGCGTTGCTCGTCGGGCAAGAGACGGTAATACGACTTGTTGTCGATCCCGCGGAACGACAGCGTCGGACCGTGTTCGTTGCCTTCCGCGGTATGGTTGTAGACCACGTCGAGAATGACTTCGAGATCGGCGTCGTGATAGCGGTCGATCATCTCCTTGAATTCGGCGATCGCGCCCGCGGCTCGTGCAAAGAAGCGCGGGTCGGCGGCAAAGAAGCCGATCGTGTTGTACCCCCAGTAGTTCGTCAGACCTTTATCGAGCAGATAACTGTCGTTGACGAAGGACTGAATCGGCATCAATTCGACCGTGGTGACGCCGAGGTGCTTGATGTAGTCGATCACGGATCGATGCGCGAGGCCTTCGAACGTGCCGCGCGAGCGCTCCTCTACAGCGGGGTGCCGCTTCGTATAACCGCGCGCGTGCAGTTCGTAAATGATCGTACGATCCCAAGGCACGCGCGCGCCCTTCGGATGCGTCCAGGAAAAGTTTTGATCGACGACGACGCATTTGGGCACGAAGGGCGCGCTATCGCGTTCGTCGAACGTGAGATCGTCGCCCTCGGCGCCGAGCGTGTAGCCGAATACGGCCGGATCCCACTTCAACGTACCGACGTGCGCTTTTGCGTAGGGGTCGAGCAACAGTTTGTTCGGATTGAAACGGTGACCGGCCTCGGGCTCGTAAGGACCGTGCACGCGATAACCGTAAACGGCACCCGGTTTTATCCCCGCGACGTAGACGTGCCAGACCTCGTCGGTATATTCGGGCAGCTCGATACGTTGCAATTCACGCTCTCCGCGCTCGTCGAAAAGGCACAGTTCGACTTTCGTCGCATTCGCGGAAAAGAGTGCGAAGTTGACGCCCGCGCCGTCCCAGCTCGCACCCAGCGGAAACGGAAGCCCCTCGGCGATCGAGGTCGTGCTGGTCATGGCTACCCTCGGCGGTTTGATATAGGCGCCGGAGCGATGCAAAGTCTATGCCCGGCACATAATGGCTCGGCTTGGCCGCGCGCACCTAAAGAAATATTGTGCGCTGCCGTATATGAAGGGATCGAACAAAAAATTGGCGATAATGTTTCGACCCTTTTTCTACTGAGCCCAATGCGCATTTTTTCGTTGGGCGTCATCATCGTGTCGCCTTTGACAATTTCAACAACGGGCAGCGTTCGGCGTCGGCCGGCGTGCGCGGGTACTTCAAGAAGAACTTCGAATCTGAAAGCGGAGTACGACCACGTATGGACACCGGCGGGATCGACGGGGCGCTTCATGAGCGAGCTCACGAATTTCAAGCTAGGCAGCGGCACCGATGTGGTCACCGCGACGCTCGATTTTGTCTGAGAAGGGCGCGATGAGACACACGGTACGAATGTTATGGTCTGCGCTGGTCGGCACGGCGCTGGGGCTGGGCGTATCCGTGTCCGATGCGCGGTTGGTCGTCATCGTATCGGCAAAAAGCGCACTCACCGCTTTGTCCGAAAACGAGGTGGCCGATGTCTACCTCGGTCGCACGAGCCAGTTGCCCGGCGTTCCCGAAGTCATACCCATCGATCTGGCCGACGACGCGGCCAATCGGACCACGTTCTACCGGATCGTTTGCGGCAAGTCGCCGGCGCAATTACGCGCGTATTGGTTGAAGCTCGTTTTTATGCGCGGTGGACAGCCCCCACGTGAAGTGCCGGATACCGATGCCATGAAGAAGCGGGTGGCGAGCGGTACCAACGCGATCGGCTACATCGACAGCAGCCAGCTCGACGCCAGCGTGAAAGCTGTGCTGATCTTGAACTGACCGCGCCAACACGCCCGATCCCGATGAGCCATAAGCCATCAACCCCACGCCGTCGAGCTCGCTTCGTGCTTCGTCGAGCCGACGGACACGTGCGTGCGCTGCTCGCGTTCGCGCGGCCGCGTTTGGCGGAGACGGGTTTGGTTTCCTGTGTTCGTCACCGTCGTTCTCATATTCACGTGGGCCTCGTTGATCGACGTGCTCCAAGTGGAAGACGCGGCAGTGACGCTTGCCGCCGTCAAATCGAGCCGGGAGCTTGCCGATACCTACGAAGCGCAAGTCGCGCGCAGCCTCGTGTCGATCGATCACGCCCTCAAGACGGTTGCCTATGCGTACACCGTGAGCGGGAATGCGGCGCTCACCGAACTGCAGAATCGAGACATGCTGCCGTCGGCAACCGTGTTCCAGATGACGATCACGAACAGCCAGGGCGATGTGATAGCCAGCACGCGCCCCGCGCCCCCGATGAACGTTGCGGATAGATCGTATTTCGTGGCGCAGCGGCAGCGCGACAGGCTGTTCATCAGCCGAACGGGGACCGATGGAGAGACGAACGCGCCGGAGCTCATCTTCAGCCGCCGGCTATCGAGCGCCACGGGCGGATTCGCGGGCGTCGTCACGCTTGTCGTCGATCCGTCGTACTTCACGAGCAGCTACGATTCGCTGCGGATGGGCAAACAAGGTTTTCTCGCGCTGCTGGGCGCCGACGGGACGATACGCGTACAGCAGACCGGCGAGGACATGTCGTGGGGTAGAACGATACCGCCCGGATTCGATACCGCCGACGCGACCGAGGAGCTTTCGGTCCAGCCGTGGGACGGCGGTATCGAACGCTTCACGAACATGCGCGCGCTGCACGGTTTTCCGTTGATCGCCATTGTCGGGCTTTCGCGCGACGAACAACTGTCGAGCTACCGGCACGATCGACGCGTTTATATCGACGAAGCTGTCGCCGGCACCCTTTTGCTCGCGGTGCTGACGACGATTCTGAGCTTTAAGAGCCGTGAATTGTCGAAGAGCCGGGCACGCGCGCGACGGCTGCGGCAAACTTATTTCGCCGCGTCCGACGCCAGCTTGGATGCCTTCTTCGTATGGGAGCGTGTGCCGAACGCAAGCGACGGTTCAGATATGCCGGCATCCCATACCTCAGGCGCCGCGGATTTCACCTTCGTATTGCGCGACGTCAGCCGGAGAGGTCTCGAGATGATGGGCAAGACTCGCGACTCGCTGATCGACGCCGTATCCGACGACGTTTTCTCCTATGACGGTGAAGTCGGGACCGCTCAGGAGTTCTCGCAAGTGTTCGATACGGACGAGGTTGCCGAACGCGAGTGGCTGCATGTCCGCCAGGATGGTTCGCGCATTTGGCTGCATCGGCAGGTGGTTCGTGTCGACGACGGGGTCGTTGCGATCGTGCGCGACGTCACCGCACGCAAGCGCGCCGAAGTCATGCGCGCCGAACAAAACCGTGTGCTGGAAATGATCGCGACGAGTACGCCGCTCGAGGAGGTGCTAAGTGCGCTCATGCATTTGCTCGAGTCGCAGATTCCAGACAGCGCGTGCGCGGTCATGCTCCGCGACGAAGATGGGTTGCATCTACGCGTTGGCGCTGCACCGAGCCTGCCCGCTGAATTCAGCCAGATCGAGAACGGCTCGACGATTGGCCCCGACTCTGGACCGAGCGGCCTTGCCATCTTTACCCATCAACCGATAACGATCGGAAATTTTCTTGCGCACCCGCGTTACCGCGACTTCGTACACAAAGCGCAGATGCCGCATTACGGCGCATGCCGCTCGGTGCCGATCCTTTCGCATGAAGGCTGCGCGCTTGGCGCACTCACGGTGTTTGCCCCCCGCGAGCAGACGTATGACGGCATCGAAGCGCAGACGGTGGCCATGGCCACGCGTATCGCAGGCATCGCGATCGAAAGAACGCGGGCCGAAAACAGCATTCGTCACATGGCGAGTCACGATGCGTTGACCGGGCTGCCCAACCGCACGCTGCTTGCCGACCGGTTGGATCAAGCGCTGTTGCATGCGAAGCGCTATGGGCGCGGCGTCACCGTTGCCTTCGTTGACCTCGACAACTTCAAGCTGATCAACGATAGCCTAGGTCATCATGCCGGCGATGAATTACTCAAGACGATCGCCACGCGCATGCGCGACTGCGTGCGCAGTACCGATACGGTCGTACGTCTCGGTGGCGACGAATTCGTGTTGGTCCTGTTCGACCAAACGCTTAGGCAGGAGGAGCTGAGAGCGGTGATCGAACGGTTGCGCAAAGCAACATCGGGACCGGTGCAATTGAGCGGGCAGACGTATACAGTGACGAGCAGCATGGGATTTGCGTGCTACCCGGCAGACGGCGAGGACGTGCAAACGCTGTTGATGAATGCCGATGCTGCGATGTACCGCGCAAAGCAATTGGGCCGCAACAACCACCAGTTCTATGCGTCGGAGATGAACGCCAAGGTGCATGAACGACTGCGTCGTCGAGAGCACCTGTGCGAGGCACTTGAGGATGGGCAATTCAAGCTCGTTTATCAGCCGCAAGTGGATGTGCGCACGGGTGCCGTCTTTGGGGTCGAGGCGCTTCTGCGTTGGCACCATCCGATCGACGGGACGATTTCGCCGGCCGACTTCATTCCGATCGCCGAGGAGACGGGCCTCATCGTGCCGATTGGCGATTGGGTGCTCGAGACGGCGTGTGCGCAAAATCGCCGGTGGCAGGATGAGGGGTTGCCGCCGATTACCGTATCGGTGAATGTGTCGGCACACCAATTCTTACAGAAGGGCTGGGTCGACGTCGTCGCGAAGACCCTGGCGCGCACGGGCTTGGAGTCCCAATACCTCGAACTGGAGTTGACCGAAAGCGTGATCATGCGCGATCCGGATGCTTCGACGGAAACGATGCATCGCCTGCAACAAATGGGGGTGCGGCTTTCGATCGACGATTTCGGCACGGGGTATTCGAGCCTGAGCGCGCTCAAGCACTTCCCCGTTGGCCGGCTTAAAATCGACAAGTCGTTCGTGCGCGAGTTGCCGCATGACGAAGACGACAAAGCGATCGCGATCGCTGTCATTTCGCTAGGGCAGCGCTTGAATTTGCATGTGATCGCGGAGGGCGTCGAGACGCAGGAGCAGGTGGACTTCTTGAGAGAGAACCATTGCCACGAGGTGCAGGGCTATCACTACAGTAAGCCTGTTGCGCCCGAGGAGATCGACGTGATGCTGCGCGCGATGCGGTGCCTCGCGGCATAGCGGCAGGGCGCAGTTCGCTCATCCCGCCACAGCGCCGCATGCTTAAAGCGGCATCCCGCCGACGGTGGGGGCATTCCTTGCTAGAGCCAACAACCTGCACTTTGGCGATTGGCTGCAGCAGATCAAAATTGTCGGCGATCGTTATCCGGCACAGTGGCAACAACGGGTGGACCGGTAAGACGTTAATGCATACAAGGAGTCGATAGCGTGACCAACAACATCGAGGGAAAAGTCGTCGTCATCACGGGTGCGAGCAGCGGGCTCGGCGAGGCCACTGCCCGGCACCTTAGCGCCCAAGGGGCGCTCGTCGCGCTGGGCGCGCGCCGAGTCGATCGTATCGAAGCGCTCGCGCGCGAATTGACTCGCGGTGGCGCGCGTGCGATTGCCGTCGGCACAGACGTGACGCGCTACGAAGACGTCAAGCGCCTCGTCGATGCCGCGGTGACATCGTTCGGGCGCATCGACGTCATGATCAACAACGCGGGGTTGATGCCGCACTCGCCGCTCGAACGCGTGAAAATCGACGACTGGAATCGCACGATCGACGTGAATCTCAAAGGCGTGTTGTATGGTATCGGCGCGGCGCTCACGTATATGAAAGAGCAAAAGGCCGGGCACATCATCAACGTTTCTTCCGTGGCCGGGCATAAGGTGCGGCCGGGCAGCGCCGTTTATGCGGCGACGAAAAGCGCCGTGCTGATGCTGTCCGAAGGGCTGCGGCAGGAGGTCAAGCCGTACGGTATTCGCACTACCGTCATTTCGCCCGGCGCAGTGGACACCGAGTTACCTAACAGCGCGACCGAGCCGGACGTCGCCGATAATCTTCGCAAGTTCTACGAGGACTTGGCGATTCCGGCCGATTCATTCGCCCGCGCGGTGGCCTTTGCGATCAGTCAGCCTGTCGAAGTCGACATCAACGAGATTTTGTTTCGGCCGACGCGTCAGGATCTTTGAGGATGAGGGCGTCCGATACGAGAAGCGCTTCGGACGCCTAAACACTCATTCATTCATGCATTGACTGCGAGTGCCACCTGTTGCGTTGCCCGATACTCGTCGAGCAACCGCGCTTTTTTCTGCTGAGCAGCGAGGAGGTTGCGTTCCTTAACGTGCCCGAACCCACGAATCTCATCCGGCAGATTGGCGAGTTGGACCGCGACGGGGAGCCGTTCCTCATCGAGCGTGGCGCACAACTCGTCGATGAGCCCGAAGTAATCGACGATCAACTGACGCTCACCGCGACGCTCGGCGGTTTTGCCGAACACGTCTAGCGTCGTGCCACGCAAGCCTTTCATTCGAGCAAGCATCCGGAACGCGGGCAGCACCCAAGGTCCGAACCGCTTCTTCTGAAGATGTCCGTGCTCATCGCGCTTCGCAAGCAGCGGTGGGGCGAGGTAAAAATTCAACGTGTAATCTCGCCCTGGTTCGCCGTCGAATTGAGCGCGCAATTTCTGCAAATACGCCGGGTCGGCATATAGGCGCGCAACTTCATACTCGTCCTTGTAGGCCATCAGCTTGGCCAAATTCTTGGCGACCGCCTTCGTGAGCGCAAGCCCGGAGCGGCCGGCGATCTTCAATTCCTTTTCGCGGATGCGGTCTACCGCTTGGCGATAACGCTTGGCATAAGGCGCGTTTTGATAGTCGGTCAGCCATGATTCTCGTGCCTTGATCAAGTCGTCGATCGATTCGGGCTCAACCGCCTGCTTCGAGACGGGCGCTTTGACGAAGGCCTTAACAGCGGCCTCCCCATGATGGGCAACATATCGTCCCCAGTGGAACGCTTGTCGATTCTTGTCGACGGACACCCCATTGAGTTCGATCGCGTGCAGCAGGCTCGATAGTTCGAGCGGAAGCCAACCGTTCTGCCATGCGAAGCCCAGCAGCAATGGATTGCTGTAAATCGTGTCGCCCAGCAGCGCGAGCGCGAGTGCGTTCGCGTCGATGAAGGTGCAACCAGCGCCGATCGTATCGCGCAATTGCGTTTCAGTCTGCGCACCGGGGAACGTCCAATTCGGGTTCTTCACGAAATCGGCCGTTGGCGTCCCGCCGCTGTTAATCGCGGCAGAGGTGAAATCGCGCTGTGTGCGAGAGAGTACGTCGTTCGAGGCCGAGACGATCGCGTCGCAACCAATGACGAGCCGCGCTTCGCCCGTTGCGATACGGGTAGCGTAAAGCCCTGAAGGGGACGCCGCGATTTGCACATGACTGAGCACCGCTCCGCCTTTTTGGGCGAGCCCGGCCATATCGAGCACCGTGACGCCTTTGTGTTCGAGGTGCGCGGCCATGCCGATCAGCCCGCCGATCGTCACCACACCCGTACCGCCGACACCGGTAACGAGGATGCCGTAGGGACGTGCGAGCGCGGGCACCGTTGGCTGCGGCAAGCCGTCGAAATCGAACTTGGCCCCGCCGTCGCCTGCCGCGGCCGATGGCTTGCGAAGCTGAGCCCCTTCAGCCGTCACGAAGCTCGGACAAAAGCCCTTCACGCACGAGAAATCCTTGTTGCACGAAGACTGATTGATCTTGCGCTTCGTGCCGAGCGGCGTCTCGAGCGGTTCGACCGAGAGACAGTTCGATTGCACGGAGCAATCGCCGCATCCTTCGCACACGGCGTCATTGATGAATGCACGCCGTGCCGGATCCGGGTAGGTGCCGCGCTTGCGGCGGCGCCGCTTCTCGGTCGCACATGTTTGGTCGTAGATGAGAACGGTGGTGCCCGCGATATCGCGCAGCTCGCGCTGCACGGCATCGAGCCGGTCGCGATGATGAACGTCCACCCCTGCCGGCAGCGCGACACTCGCGCCGTACTTCTCGGGCTCGTCCGTGACGATGACGATGCGCTTGGCGCCTTCGGCATAGACTTGATGCGCGATCTGCGGCACGGTCAGTACGCCGTCGATCGGCTGGCCGCCCGTCATCGCAACCGCATCGTTATAAAGAATCTTGTAGGTGACGTTCGCACTCGCCGCGATGGCTGCGCGAATCGCAAGCAGCCCCGAATGAAAGTAGGTGCCGTCGCCCAAGTTGACGAACACGTGTTTGTCGCCGGAGAAATGCATCTGTCCGATCCAGGCCACACCCTCGCCGCCCATTTGGCTGAACGTCTCGGTCTTGCGGTCCATCCACATCGACATGTAATGGCACCCGATGCCGGCCAGTGCGCGCGAGCCTTCGGGTACGTTCGTCGACGTATTGTGCGGACAGCCCGAACAGAACCAGGGCTTGCGCTCAACGGTCACGCGCGGCTTGGCGGCCTCGCGTTCCTTCGCTTCGATGAGCGCGACGCGCGCCAGCATGCGAGCGCGCACATCCTCGGGAAGGTCGGCGCGTGAAAGGCGGCGCGCGATGGCCTTCGCGATCGAGGCGGGCGACAGCTCATAGTGCGCCGGCAACAACCAATCGCCGCGCGGCACGGACCATTCGCCGCCCGCGTTGTCGCGCTCGTCGAATTTGCCGTAGATCTTCGGGCGGACATCCTCGCGCCAGTTGTACAGCTCTTCCTTGAGCGCGTACTCGAGAATCTGACGCTTTTCTTCGACGACAAGAATTTCCTCGAGTCCGGTGGCGAACGCACGCGCATCTTGCGCGTCCAGCGGCCAAACGCAACCGACTTTCAACAGGCGCAGGCCGATCTGCGCGCAGGTGGCGTCGTCGAGGCCGAGGTCGCTGAGCGCCTGGCGCACGTCGAGATAAGCCTTGCCTGCCGTGATGATGCCGAAGCGCGGCTTGTCCGATTCGATGACGATCCGGTTCAGCTTATTCGCGCGGACATAGGCAAGGGCCGCGTACCACTTCTCGTCGAGCAGACGCGCTTCCTGCGCCAGCGGCGCGTCGGGCCATCGAATGTTGAGCCCGCCGGCCGGCATCGTGAAGTCGGTGGGCGTGACGATCTCGACGCGGTCCGGATCGAGATCGATCGACGCCGTCGATTCGATGACGTCGGTGACGCACTTCATCGCAACCCATAGCCCGGAATAGCGGCTCATTGCCCATCCGTGCAGCCCGTAGTCGAGGTATTCCTGGACGTTCGCGGGATACAACACGGGGATGCCCGCCGCGATGAACGCATGCTCCGATTGGTGTGCGACGGACGACGATTTCGCCGCGTGATCATCGCCGGCCAGCACGAGGACACCGCCGTGCTTGTCGCTGCCCGCGGAATTCCCATGTTTGAAGACATCGCCGGTCCGATCGACACCGGGGCCTTTGCCGTACCACATGCCGAACACGCCGTCGCGCGTGGCGCCCGGCCACAGATTGATTTGCTGCGTGCCCCATACGGCCGTGGCGGCCAGGTCCTCGTTCACGCCCGGCTGAAAAACGACGTCATTTGCCTGAAGGTGCTTCTTCGCTTTCCACAGCGCTTGATCGAGCCCACCGAGCGGCGAGCCACGATAGCCGGAAATGAAACCCGCCGTGTTCAGGCCCGCCTTTTTGTCGCGCGCTTTTTGCAACATCGGCAGCCGAACCAACGCCTGGGTGCCGCTGATATAGACGCGGCCTCGTTCGAGCGTGTACTTGTCGTCGAGCGAGACGGGCGTGGCGGGGGTGGGCACAGCTAGGTCGGACGCGAGATCGGGCGCGCTCATGGTGGGGGTGTCTCCGGCTATCTCAATATTTCCAAGCGAGTATAGGAAGCCTGTTCGTTATCGTAAAATCACAAATAGGCAAACCAGGTATTCGAAAAACAGATGTCATTCGATCTCACGCTCAGGCAGCTACGCTACTTCGTGGCGGCAGCACAAACCGGTCAGTTCTCGATGGCGGCGGCCGGCGAACACGTATCGCAGTCGGCCATCACCAATGCCGTTTTGGCGCTCGAGAATGGACTCGGGATGCGCTTGTTCGAGCGCGAGCCGCATGGCGTGACGCTGACGCCGGATGGGCAGGATTTCTACGATCACGCACGGCGTGTGCTCGATGCGGCGCGAGATGCCGTGCACAAGCCGCCTTTCCGTTCGCACGACATGCGCGGCATGGTGCGCATCGCGGCGTCCTACACGGTGTTGGGGTACTTCCTGCCCGAGCTGTTGGCGCGCTTTCGTGCGACCTATCCGTACATCGAATTCGACCTGCGCGACATCGAGCGTGCGGACATCGAAAGGGCGGTGCTCGAGGGCGAAGTGGAGATCGGTGTGGTGTTGCTGTCGAACGTCGATCGCCTGAGCCGATTCGGCAGCCAGGTGCTGATTCGCTCGCGGCGGCAGTTGTGGGTGGCGCCGTCGCATCCGCTAGCGCAATTGGACGCCCCTTCGCTGAAGGACATTGCGCCGCATCCGTACATCCTGATCACGGTCGACGAAGCGGAGCAATCGACGCTGCGTTATTGGAAAAAAAAGCGGCTCGAGCCCACGATTGCCTTTCGAACGAGTTCGATGGAGGCATTGCGCGGGCTCGTGGCGCATGGCTTTGGCGTCACCATCTTGTCGGATATGGTATTTCGCCCGTGGTCGCTCGAAGGCAAGCGCATCGAGGCGCGGCCTGTCTTGGACACCGTGCCGCAAATGGACGCCGGCATGATTTGGCGCAAGGGCGCGGTGTTGAGCGGGCCGGCGACCGCCTTACAACAGTTTCTGATTCATGCTTGCGGCACATGAGCGGCAAAGCGCCCGACGGCCGATCGCGGCTTCGTCGAGTGTCGATTCACAATCGGTTACCTCAGGACACAGAACACTTCTGCCACAATACCGTCCCCTCGTTTTCCGCATCGCAGATACATCGACGGCATGGCATCGAACAGTGCACATCACGCCACCGGCTGGGCGGCAGGACTAATTGCGGCGGCGCTCGTCGCCAAGGCCGGCGCGGCAGGGCCATGGTATGCAGGCAGCCTCTTCGCATTCGTGGCGGGCGTCGCGGGCGGGACCGCCCCCGATTGGATGGAAGTGGCGTGGTGGAGCCGCGCGCGGCGGCTTTGGATCACTCACCGCACGGCGACGCATTGGGGGCTCGCGTGGTTCGCGGCGTTGGCCTTCTCGTATGCCTCGCTTCATCATTCCCGCCCGTATGGGGCAGCGCTGTTCGGTTTCGCCTGCGGGGGCCTCATGCACCTGCTGGCCGACTGGCCGAATCCGCTCGGCGTGCCTTGGATCTGGAAACGGCACTCATTGAATTTGTGGAAAAGCGGCCGCTGCGATGTGCTCGTCGTGGCGCTCGCTTGGGCGGCCGCGGGTTGGATTGCCCGGCCGCTATGGGCCCCAAGCGCCGCGTCTTTGCTGCGATGGTTGCAGGTGTTTGCGCATTAAGGTTGGCTTGCTCCCGCGTGCGCGGCCTTCGCTGCGGCGGGCACGAAAGTAGTCGGTGTGCTTAATGTTTGTTCTCCCGCCGTCAGGGCACCTTCCATTCACGCACCGGGCCTGAGCACCACTCTGAACCGAGCCTTGCCGCTCATCATTCGATCGTAAGCCTCGGCCGCTTGCGACAACGGGTATTCCTCGATCATTGGCTTGACGCCCTGCAACGTGCTGAATGCCAGTGTGTCTTGTGAATCGGCCGCGGTGCCGGAGGGCCAGCCCTGAACCGAATGGCGGCCCATGATGAACTGTGTGATCGGCACCTGAACGGGCTCGTCGGAGACGCCGAGCATGATCATCTTGCCGTTCAAACCCAGGCCGCCGATCGCGGCTGTCATGGCCTTACCGCTGGCCGCCGTGGCGAGAATGACGCGCGCGCCACCCAGCGCTTGTAATGCTTCGCCGACATCCTGCGCGGCGCTGTCGATGTAATGGTGGGCGCCGAGTTGCTTCGCGAGCGGCGCCTTGTCTTGCCCGCGCGCGATGGCCGCGGTGACGAAGCCCATCTTGCTTGCGTACTGCACCCCAAGATGGCCGAGCCCCCCGATGCCGAGAATGCCGACCACGTCGCCCGCCCGCGCTCCGCTGTGGCGCAATGCGTTGAATGTCGTGATTCCTGCGCAAAGCAGCGGCGCGGCATCGACATCGGATAGATCGTCGGGCATGCGCGCCAGTGCTTCCTGCGGCGCCACCATGTACTCGGCGTATCCGCCGTCGTAGCTGATACCGGGTATGAGCCCGTTTTTACATACGACGAAATCGCCGCGCCGACAGTTCTCGCAGTGGCCGCAATGTCCCCCATGCCAGCCGACGCCGACGCGTTGCCCGGTTTTCCATTCATCGACACGAGCTCCGATTTTGTCGATGACGCCCGCGATCTCATGGCCCGGCACACGCGGGAACTGCAAACCCGGCCATTGCCCCTCTTTCGTCAGAGAATCGCTGTGGCAAATGCCGCAGGCCTGGACCTTGATCAAAACATGACCTTCCGGTGGCTCCGGCACCTCGCGTTCGACGAGTTCAAAAGGACCGCCCGCATTTTTCACCTGCACCGCTTTCATCGTACGCATCGTTGGCTCCTTGAGGGACGACTTGCTCGTTCAATGCGCGAGCGGCCCTGCACCGCTCGGGTGATGGCCCCAACCGCGCTTTCCGATGAATATAGGCTGCGCGCGCGGCTTTTGCCTGCATTAAGCCGCTATCGGCGCAATCTGCGGGCCCGCAGCACCGAAGCGGTGCCAAGCGTTACGTTGGCTTCGCTCAAAATCGGCGTTCGAATGCGCCATTCTTCAGCAACCGATGAAGCAGGGGAAACCCGGTCTTTTTTTTGCGATTCATTGTTGGGTATCATGACCTATGTTTGGTAATCTGTACTAATTATGGAAATGGCTGTAGATGAAGGTGGCCATGCTGGCCGCTCGGTGCCATTTCTTTCAAAAGAGTGACGAACACACCATGGCAAAGAAGTCCTCCCGCAACGGCGCCGACATGCAGCGCAGGCAATGGCTAAAGTGCGCGGGCGCCTCGGCCGCTGTCGGCGCGCTCGCTTTGGGAGCAGGCGCCGCAAATGCGGTCACCAAGGTCGCGGGCGAGTCGAGCGATGTGCTCGACGTCGTCATCATCGGCGCGGGACTCGCTGGATTGACTGCTGCGCGCGACCTACGACTAGGTGGCTGCGAGTCGTTCTTGGTCCTCGAAGCGCGCGATCGCGTTGGAGGACGGACGCTCAACTACCAAGTAGGCGGTGGTTATATCTCCGAAGTCGGCGGCCAGTGGATCGGGCCAGGTCAGACGGCCGTGGCGGATCTTGCGCGGCAACTCGAGGTTGGAACATTCCCGAGTTACTACGAGGGGAAGACGGTCATTCTGGGTGGCAACGGCCGTGCAGAGGCTGATCTCAAAGGGACTTTCGGCACCGACGAGTCCATCGGCGCGAAGCTCAGCGCGTTGTCGCGCGACGTACCCTCCGGGGCGCCCTGGATGTCGCCGAAAGCCGGTGAACTCGACAAGCTGTCGATGGGCGATTGGCTCGGTAAACAGAACATCAATCCCGAAGATCGAATCGGATGGAACGGATCGAGCCTGCTGTCCGGCGGCGCGATGCCAGCCAAGATGGGGCTTTTGCATTTCCTTTCGATGATCAATTCCGCCGATTGCGACTTCTCGCAACTCGATTCGATCAAGCACAGCGCACAGGAAACGCGCTTCATCGGCGGCTCTCAAATTCTCAGCGTCAAGATGGCGCAAGCGCTTAGGGACAAAGTGCGCTTGTCGTGTCCTGTTCGCAAGATCTCCGGCTGGGACAGCGAGATCGTGACGCTGCATACGGAGCGCGGTGACGTGCGTGCCCGCAAAGTCATCATGGCGATCCACCCGGCCCTGTGCAATCAGATGCGGTTCGATCCGCCGCTCCCCGAAAAGCGCGCCGCTTTGCAACGTGCTTGGCCGGGATATTCCCCCGCGCGCAAAACGGCAATGGTTTATCGCCGACCGTTTTGGCGCGACGAGGGGCTCAACGGTCACATCTTTCAAATCGGCGGCCCGATCATCTGGGCGTACGACAACTCGCCCCCTGGCGCAGAGATAGGGATCATCAACGCGTTCGTCATGAACGCGCAGCTGCCGTCGGATTACGAGGCCGCGAAACGCATTCAGGCCGGGCTGTATGCGCAGGCATGGGGCGATGAAGCGTTGCATCCCATCGCGTACCACGATCACGATTGGGGTCGCGACGATCCCTGGACGATCACTTGCGTATCGGCGATTCCGCCCGGTTTTTGGACGGCTCATGGCGAGGCGTTGCGCATGCCGTGCGGCAATTTGATTTGGTCGGGTACCGAAACCGCGAACATCTGGGCCGGTTACATGGATGGCGCCGTGCGTTCGGGCCACCAAGGCGCGCTCCAAGCGCTCAACGCGCTGCGTCGCGTCTAAGGGGGGCCGAGATGAAGAAATTCCTATTGCTTGCCGTCCCGACGGTCGTCCTGCTTCTACTCGTCGTATTCGGGCCAAGTCTATTCGGTATCTATCGTCTTCAGAAGTATGTCTCGGCGTCGGCCGAGTCGTATAGGGCCGACGGCGGCGACTGGCCTCATCTGACCGATGTGTGCATAGGATGTCATGGCGTTAAGGGCAATTCGTTGCACCAGGGCTACCCGAGCCTCGCCGGGCAACCGGCCCCCTACGTCGCGGCTCAGCTTCACGCTTTCGCGAGGGGGCAGCGGCGTGATCCCACGATGGACCCGCTGGCGATGACGATGACCGAGGCGCAAATCAAGTTGCTATCCGATTACTACTCGAGGCAACGCGTCGATGAAAACCGGTACTTTCATGCCGTCCCGCAGTTGCGTTTCAAAGGCGAGCAGTTGGTGAAGAGTGGGACCTGTACCGCGTGCCATGGAGCGCAGTTGTTGGGACAAGGCCAATTCCCGCGGCTTGCCGGTCAGGGATACGGCTATCTCGCCGAGCAGCTCGACGCATTCGCCACCGGTGCACGCGTCGAATCGACGGGCACGATGAAGCGCATGGCACAGGCGCTGTCGCAGCAAGATCGAAAGGCCGTCGCCGCCTATCTCGCCAGCCTCAAGCCCGACACAAAGTGAAGAATCGACACCAATCACCAACCCGCGTGAGGAGATCAGGAGTTAAGTCATGGATATGAGAGCCTATAGCATTTGTTTTTCGTGTGCGTTGCTGATCGTGACGTCAGGTGTGTTCGGATGGAAGCTCGTCAAAAAAGGGAATTACTTGTTGGGGCTGGAATGGTGGGCCGTGACGTTTTCCGCGTCCAATTTCCTCATCTACTTATTGACGAGCTCATCCCTCAACTATGAAGTGGCGCATTTCATGGATGCGTTTTCCCGGGGCTTCGGCGTACCGATCATCGCTGTTGCCGGGCTGATGGTTGTGACGCACGGATACAAGCCGACTGTCGCCCATGATGTCGTTCTCTTCGGTATGGCCATCCTAGGCACGTTCGTTCTAGTCTCGGCCGACTTCATGACGGAAATTCTTCCTTATTTCTACGTGGTGATGTGGGCGTTGCTATCACTCTATCTGCTGTTCTTCATCAAACGCTTGATGAAAGAGGGGCAAACCGTTCATGCGATGACGGTGACGGTGGCTTTGGTCGCCTCGCTCGGCATTGCATGCATTTACGACTTTTATACGATCCCGGGCGGTGACCATAACATCGTCTTCAACTTCTTCTTTCTCGCGCTCACGACGTGGTCTTACATGATCGGCGCTCTGTCTTATGCGTACTTCGCGTTGGAACGCGAACGGGCCTAGTTCGCCTCGATGAGGATCTGGAGAGAAAACATGAATCGAGTATCACGTAAGGCCGTGCGCTTCACCGCGTGGAGCGCGCTCATCGGCGGCGTATTGGCTTACGCGAACGTGGGCCTGTCCATAGCGGTTACCGGATCGGATACCGGCATGGTGCTGCACGGAGCGTCGATGTTGAGCCTGCCGTCCGATATGCGAGACCTATTCCGATGGTGCATGGCGGCCGACATCTTCGGCTTCTATTTGCCGTTCATCGCCATCGGCGGATATTTACTGCATGCATTTCGTGACGAGCTGGGTGCGCTCGGCAACATGATGGGGCTCGCCGTCGGGCTCTACATCATGGTCGGGATTGCCGGAGCGGCGATGCAACTCGGTATCCTCGATCCGCTTGCCCACGCCTATGCGGGTGGGGACGAGGCGACGAAGGGCGCCGCGGCGGCAGCGTGGTCGACCATCGCCAATGCGACGCAGAACGGCCTCTGGTGGTCTGAAGGGCCGCTCGTCCTGTTCTGGGCGCCGATTGCCGCTAATCCGCTCAGGCAGGCGGGGTGGCGAGGGTCAATTCTCTTGAAGATCGCCGGTTGGAGTTTCGGCCTCATTTTCTTGTTCGGCCTTTTCCCTGGTCTCGATGCCCTTTCGAACGCCAGCGAGTTGGTTGCCGTTCTCGTGCTGCCCCTGTGGATGTTTCTGTTCGGCTGGCAGTTGTTGCGCCGAGCGCAGGCATGCGTCGAGCCCAGTCCTGGATTGGCCACGTGACGGGCGCGCCCATTTGATCGGGTGACGCAAGCCGACACATACTAAGCAAGGGAATACCCCGGCTTTTTCTTTTCCCAGTGTTTGGCATCATGACCTAACTTAACCAATATGTCCTAGTTTGTGGGCGCTCCCCAAGTTGTGCATCGAGATTCGAACGGTGGCGGTGGCGGGATGCGGCGAGAGTTGAACGGAAGGAGATCCATGATGAAGATGCACACAATCGGAGCCGTGTCTGCTATCGCGGCAGCGTTACTGCTCATCAGCCATGCCGCGCTCGCGGACGACCTGACGCCGGTTGGCGCCGAACGCGCCGCAAGCAAGGACGGCCTAGTGCCGGCCTTTGCCGGACGGCAGACGCCTCAATCGGGCTGGACCTTTGGGAAGCTTCGCGGCGATTTTTGGAAGCACAAAGGCGAGAAGCCGCTGTATTCGATCGACGCCTCGAACGTCGACAAGTATGCCGACAAACTCTCGCCGGGCCAAATCCAACTGATCAAGCAGCAAAAGGGCTATCGGACGGATGTCTATCCGTCGCATCGTGAGTGTCAGCTTCCGGATTTCGTCGAACAGAATTCGACGGCCAATCTGACGCAAGCGAAGCTGGCTCCCGACGGCCAAACGGTACAAGCGGCAGTGTTGCCGGGGGTGCCATTTCCTCAGCCAAAAAACGGCGCGGAAGCGATTCTCAACTACGAAACGCGCTATCGCGGCGAAGGAATTGAATGGCCGGCCCTCGTCACTGTCATCTCGCCGCGCCCCGGCAGCAGCGACTGGATCGACGCAAAGGGCCCACAGGTGTTTTTTTTCCCGTCGGGTAAAGAAGGCAAGGCCACGCCGCAGAGCGTCGATCAATTGAGCTTGGCCGCCTATTTCTCGATCGAATCGCCAGCAGCATTGGCGGGGCAAGCGTTTGTTCAACGCCAGTACTTCGATAAGGATTCAGAGACGTACTACTACTTTCCCGGTCAGCGTCGCGTGCGGCGCATGCCCGCCTATACGCATGACGCGCCGCTGATCGGCTTCGAGAATCAATATTTGATCGACGAAGCCAATATGTTCAACGGCTCGATCGACCGCTTCAACTGGAAGCTTGTCGGGAAGAAGGAAATGATCGTGCCGTACGACGACTTTGGCATGTACGCCTTCAACACGAACCTGCGTGACGTCTCCACGCCAAGCGGCATCACGCCCGATCACCGACGCTATGAGGTGCATCGCGTCTGGGAGGTGGAGGCCACGCTCAAGCCCACCGCGCGCCACGTCGCATTGAAGAAGGTCCTTTATCTGGACGAGGACAGCTGGCTCGCGCTAGTGGGCGAGGACTACGACGCGCAAGGCAAGCTTTGGAAAGTGCGCGAGAGCTACCCAATTCCGGTGTGGGAACTCGGTGGCGCTTGCGACAACGAGCCGCTCGCGCAGTACGACCTCAATGACGGGCGCTATGTCTTCGACGGTTCGTCGGTCGGCCAAGGCAAGGATCTTCGCTGGTACCAACAGATTGACGATCCGCGCTTCAAAGCCGATTTCTTCACGGCGGAATCGTTGCGGTCGGTCAGCGAGCGCTGAGGCGCAACGAGAGGAAGGGACCGGCGAACGCTCGACGGCGATCGCCGGCATCGAGGATGACGGCGGGGACAGGCAACCATGAAAACGAAAATCATCGGCAGGCATGCGGCAATGTCGCTGGCTATGTTCGGAGCGGCCGTACCGACCGCATACGCTTACCAGTTTTCGACGGGAATAAACGATCTCTCAGGCTCGTGGGTGACGAACCTGACGTTGGGCGCGGGGATTCGGACCAAGAACCCGAGTTGTTCGCTCACGGGCGATCCGAATTCGTTTGGCTGCGGCGCAGCAGCCAACGTCAATCAGTGGGGATTCGGTGACGACGGCGATCTCAACTATCGCAAAGGCCAGCCGTTCAGCACTTACCTCAGTGCCACGAGTGAATTGCTGCTCGCGATGCCGAGCGAAGGGCTGAAGTTCATGGTTCGCGGCACGGGAATGTATGACTTTCTTGCCGGCGACACCAATCGAACGCCGCTGTCGAGCACGGCCAAAGCGCAGGTCGTCTACAACACGCAACTTCTCGACCTTTGGGCCGAGAAGGATTTCACGATCAATGGGCAGTCCGCCCATGTTCGGCTCGGCAACCAGGTCATCAACTGGGGCGAGAGCATGTTCGCGATGGGCGGCATCAACGCGACGAACTCGCTCGATATCCAGAAGCTCCTGATTCCGGGCTCGCAACTGAAGCAGGCGCTGCTGCCCGCGCCGATGCTGAGCTTTGCCGCGAATCTCGGTCATGGCTTCAGCACAGAGGACTACTATCAATTTCAGTGGAACGGCAACCGCTATCCGCCAGTGGGCTCCTATTGGTCGGTGTCCAACAGCTTGGGCCGCGGGATGGAGCCATATACGCTGAGCACCAACAATTTGAACGCGGCGGGGCCCAGCGCCGGCACGATCGCAGGGCCGAACAGCGGCAACCAAGATACGCTCAACGGGATCCACAACGGCCTCGTTACTGGCGCCTTCGCGGGGCCGCCGTATAACGACATCGGTCTTCCCGTCGCCTGGCAGGCCCCGTCGAAGTACAAGCCGCAGTTCGGGCTGAAGCTCAACTACTCGCCACGCTCGTTCGATGCGAACTTCGCGATTTACTACGAGAACTACACCGATAAATCGCCCGTCGCTTCTTCGCTGGCCAACGGGACGTTGCAGTGGTCGTATTTGCAAAACCGACAACTGTTCGGTGCCAGCGCGAACTTCGGACTCGGCCCTTGGGCCATCGGCACCGAGCTCTCGTACCGGCCTCACGATGCCGTGGCGCTTTCGAGTTGCTATGGCGCCGGCGGCCCGCTCGATCTAAATACGAATGGAATGGCGGGAGTCAATTGCCAACAGTGGGCGGACGAAAAGAAGTTTCAGTACGACATCAACGGCATCTTGGCGCTCACGCGCAGCGAATACCCGTTTCTCAAGTTGATTGGCGCGGATAGCGCGGCACTGACTTGGGAACTGACGTGGATCTATTACCCAGGCTTGAGCTCGAGCGGCGTGACCCGCACCGTCGGCGGGCAGGCGGTCAAGCAAGTGCCGCAGGCCGGCTATCTGCCGTGGCTGACCAACGGCGGCGGTCTCGGCTATCCGATTGCCATGGCGCAGGGCACATCGAGTTCGGTCGGAGCCACCGTCGACTTCAACTGGACCTATGACGGCTCGCTCATTCACGGCTGGCAGGTGACGCCGGGCGTCACGTTCGCCGATGGTCTCTACGGCTATACGCCGACATTGAGCGCCAATTACCTGCAGGGCGCGAAGTCCGTGAACCTGTACGTGCTGTTCAACCAGAACCCAACCGTCTGGCAAGCGGGCATCAACTACACGATGTTCTTTGGCGGACATAACACGGTGGGTCAGCCGTATGCGGACCGCAATTTCCTCGGCATGTTCGTAACGCGCAATTTTTGACGGTGCAAGTGCTGGGTGCTGGGAGACGGCATCGACTCCCATACCTGTGCCGTCCAAACGTTTGAAGGAAATCTGTCGTGTTGAATCGCCTAGTCAAAACGCTGGAAACGTTGTTCTTCGGGCACCGCGGGGCCGTGCTCGTGACGATTGGCTTGTTCACCGTCGTCATGGCTTTCTTCGGTCTGCAGTTGCGCATGGATGCAGGCTTTGAAAAGCAGATGCCGATCGGCCACGAATACATTCGTACCTTCCAGAAATACCACTCGGATCTTCTTGGCGCGAATCGGATTACGGTCGTGGTGCGAGCCCGAAAAGGATCGATTTGGACCGAACAGGGCTTGACCCGGCTTTATAAAGTGACGCAGGCCGTCACCTATCTGCCCAACGTGGATCGCATCGGCGTGCAGTCCTTGTGGACGCCCAACGCTTACGTCAACGAAATCACCGACGAAGGGTTTCGTGCAGAGCCGATCATCTCGGGCACGATTACGCCCGATCAGTTGACGCCTTCCGTCGTCGCCAACATCCGCCACGCGACGACCGTGGCCGGATATGTCGGCACGCTCGTTTCGCACAACGAAGACAGCGCGATGATCACGGCCGAGCTGAACGAGCGTGATCGCAACGACAAGCTTCTCGACTATGTGGCGTTCAACCATCTGCTCGAAGCGCAAATTCGCAAGCCGTTCGAGGACGCCGGCTACGAGATCCAAATCATCGGCTTTGCCAAGCAGATCGGCGATATCGCCGATGGCGCGAAGGCCGTGCTGGGTTTCTGCGGTATCGCACTGCTGCTGACCGCGCTCGCAGTTTACTGCTATTGCCACTCGATTCGCTTCACGGTGCTGCTGATTTTCTGCTCGCTCACATCCTTGGTCTGGCAGTTCGGCACGCTGAAACTACTGGGCTTTGGCCTCGATCCGCTAGCGGTGCTAGTGCCGTTCCTTGTCTTTGCGATTGGCGTCTCGCACGGCGTGCAGCAAGTCAACTTCATCGTGCGCGAGATTTCGCACGGACATAGCTCGTTCGTCGCGGCACGGCACAGCTTTAGCGGCCTGCTGATTCCCGGTGTGCTGGCACTTGTCACTGCCTTCGTCTCGTTCATCACGTTGTTGTTGATTCCGATTCCGATGGTGCGTGAGTTGGCGATTACTGCATCGCTGGGCGTCGCATACAAGATCGTCACGAACCTAGTCCTGCTGCCCGTTGCGGCGTCGTGCTTCAACTTCTCGAAGGCCTACGCCGACAAATCTCTGCAACGCGCTGAGCAGCGTGCGAAGCCGCTGCGAGTACTGGCGAAGGTAGCCGAACCGAAGTACGCCGGGCTCACCCTCGCGCTGACGTTCGTTGTGTTCGTGCTCGCGGCCTGGCAAAGCCGAGATCGCGTAATCGGCACGCTGCAACCCGGTGCGCCGGAGCTGCGCGCCGACGCGCGCTTCAACCGCGATGCGACATCGATCGCGCGCAATTACGACATCGGCCTCGATTGGCTCACGGTAGCCATCGAATCGAGCGGCAAGGCTTGCGATAACCCAGCGGTCGGACTGTATGAGGACGACTTCACGAGCGCCATGCGCACGGAGCCCGGCGTCGTTTCGGTCGAGTCGTATTCGGCGATGCTGCGCCGCTACAACCAGGGTTACAACGAAGACTATCCGAAGATGAACGTCGTGCCGATCGACGCGGAGAACTACGGCGCGGTGTCGGTGGATGTCGCTCGCGTGAAGGGCTTCATGAAGAGCGATTGCGGCATGACCGCCGTGCACTTGTTCCTGACCGACCACAAGGCCGCAACGATCAACCGCGTGCTCGACGATGTCAAACGATACCGCGCATCGCATTCGTTCCCCGGCATCACCGTGCGACTGGCAGCGGGCAATGCGGGTGTGCTTGCCGCGACCAATGAGGAAGTGGCGCGCAGTGAGTTGCCGATGATGCTCTACGTGTACGCGGCGATTGTGATCCTGGTGTTCCTCGCCTACCGCGATTGGCGAGCGATGTTGGCCTGTTGCGTGCCGCTTTCGGTGGCGACCTTCATCGGCTACTGGTTCATGAAGGAGTTGAAGATCGGGCTGACGGTGGCGACGTTGCCGGTGATGGTGCTGGCCGTGGGTATCGGTGTCGACTATGCCTTCTACATTTACAACCGGCTGCAAGTGCACCTGGCCGGTGGCCAAAGCATCGTGAAGGCGGTGCAGCGCGCGATGCTCGAAGTCGGGGTGGCAACCATCTTTACCGCAATCACGCTGGCAATCGGCGTAGCGACATGGAGCTCCTCGGCGCTGAAGTTCCAGGCCGACATGGGCAAACTGCTCGCCTTCATGTTCCTCGTGAATCTGCTGATGGCGATGACGGCTCTGCCCGCGTTGGCATCGATCCTCGAGCGCTGGTTCCCGCGCCGAAAGCCTGCGCGTGCGCCGGGGCTGTTCAGCCACTGATGCTGGTGAGCACGACTACACCGATTACAGAGACTTCAGAGAACCTGCCATGATCAAGACGCTTATTGCCGGTGCGGCGTTGTGCGTGAGTGCAGCGGTGTCCGCACAGCCTACGGGGACCGTGGCGGATTGGGCCGCTGTCCCTGCGCACACGTGGCCCGCACCGGCTCACATGATGCTGATGGATGCCGCGCGCGTAGGCTCGCGCCTCGTTGCGGTGGGTGAACACGGTGTCATCGTTCATTCGGATGACGAAGGAAAAAGCTGGCAGCAGGCTCGCAAAGTGCCCGTCTCCGCAACGCTTTCGGCCGTCACTTTCACGGACGCCCAGCACGGGTGGGCGGTGGGCCAATGGGGTGTGATTCTCGCCACGAGCGATGGTGGCGAGACATGGCAGAAGCAGCGCATCGACATCTCGACCGACCAACCGCTGTTCTCCGTCATTTTCACGAGCGCGCGCGATGGCATCGCAGTGGGCCTATGGTCGCTGATGCTCGCCACGCACGACGGCGGCAAAACCTGGACGAAGGTCGCGGTGCCCAAGCCACCAGGCGCGAGCAAGGCGGACCGCAATCTGTATCACATCTTTGCTGATCGCCAAGGCGCGCTCTACATCGATTCGGAGCAAGGAATGATGCTCAAGTCGACTGACGGGGGGGTGAATTGGACTTACCTCGCCACCGGCGGAAAGGGCACGTTATGGGCGGGGGTTGTGCTGCCCGATGGAAGCATCGTCGTTGGCGGCTTGCTCGGGAGCCTCTTTCAAAGCCGCGATGGTGGCGCGAGTTGGTCGCCCTTGAACGCGGGCACGAAGAGTTCGATCACAGATCTCGTTGCCGTCGGCAATGGCTTGCTCGGCGTCGGGCTCGATGGATTGGTGCTGAGGCGGCGCATAGGCGCGACGTCATTCGAAATTGCGCATCGCGACGATCGCGCGGCACTCACCGCCGCGTTATCCGATAACGGCGGAACGGCAATTTTGTTCTCGCAGGACGGCGTACTTGCATCGCGTTGAGCGCACACCGCTCCGATTTAGCAATAGGTGCTCCTCGAACATAACGACTTAAGGGGCATGCAATGAAAATCGATTGGGCATCAAAGATGGATCGAAAACGAAAGCGAAAACCCGAGCCTGATGCGTACACCCGCCGTCAGTTGTTGCGCTTGGCGGCAGCGGGTGCGGCGTCGCTCGCGGCCGGCGAAGTGCCGATGGCGCGAGCCGCGGCAGCGGCAACCCAGGGCAGCGACATACTGGACGTCGTAATCGTCGGCGCCGGCCTTGCCGGATTGACCGCGGCGCGTGACTTAACGCGCGCCGGATGCGCTTCATTCGTTGTACTGGAAGCGCGCGATCGCGTAGGCGGGCGCACGTTCAATCACGATCTTGGGCATGGCGTCATATCGGAAGCCGGAGGGCAGTGGATCGGACCGGGCCAGACGGCGATCGCCGACCTCGCCCGCGAACTCCAGGTCGACACTTTCCCTACCTGGTACGCGGGCAAGTCAGTCGTGCTCGCCGGCGGCTCGCGCGTGACGCAGGATTTCAACGGCGGCACGGGCGGTGACGAGGCGATCGGTGCCAAGCTCGGAGAACTCGCGCGCGGCGTGCCTTCTGCCGCGCCATGGAAAGCAGCGCACGCAGCTGAGCTCGACACGATGTCGTATGGCGATTGGCTCCTGAAGCAGGGCGTGACCTATGAGGATGGCTACTTCCTGGGCCTAGCTGCGAAGCTGTCGCTTGGCGGTGCACCGGCACAGCTCGGGTTGTTGCACTACCTGTCGATGGTGAACAGCGCGAGTTGCAAATACGACCAACTGGAGGCGATCAAGGGCGGCGCGCAGGAAACGCGCTTTGTCGGCGGTTCCCAAATCCTGAGCATCAAGATGGCGAACGAGCTGGGGAAAAAGGTTCGGCTCTCATGCCCTGTCCGCAAGATTTCGGGCTGGAGCCGCGATATCGTCGAATTGCAGACCGATCAGGGTCTCGTGCGTGCACGCCGTGTCATTACCGCCATCAATCCGGCGCTTTGCAATCAGATTACCTTTGATCCTCCGCTGCCGGAAGGGCGTGCCCAACTGCAAAAGCATTGGCCTGCGAACGCGCCGATGCGCAAGACCGTGCACGTCTATGAGCAGCCGTTTTGGCGCGATGAAGGTTATTGCGGCGAGATTTTCCAAGTTGGCGGCCCTGTCTTTCTCGCCTATGACAATTCGCCGCCCGACGCATCGCTCGGCGTGCTCGCCGCATTTGTCCCGCCGGGTGCGTTACCCAGCGATCCGAAGGCTGCCGAGCAAGCACTGTCCGCCATCTACGCAAAAGCGTTCGGCGATAAGGCGCTGCACCCCACGCAATTTCACGATTACGACTGGGGCCGCGTCGATCCATGGACCTTGCAATGCATCCATCCGCTGCCGCCTGGATTTTGGACGACCTGGGGCAAGTATCTGCACCCAGAGGTAGGACGTTTGATTTGGTCGGGGACGGAGACGGCCGACATATGGGCCGGATCGATGGACGGTGCGGTGCGGTCGGGACACCGCGCGGCGTTGCAGGCGCTAGCCGGTTTGGCACAACGCAGCGAGGTGGCATGAATGAAGCGATCGATCATCATCGGTGCCGTCGTGGCGATCGTGGGGCTGTCGGCTGTTGGCATGCTCGAAGGCCGCGATTTGATGGACGGAATGCGGTTCGAAAAGGCGATGGGCGACATGGGCAAGGCGAATGAAGCCAATGCGGGGCCCTGGCCGCAACCGCAAGAGACATGTTTCTTTTGCCACGGTGCGCGTGGTCAGTCTTCGAATTCGTGGTATCCGTCGCTGTCGGGTCAGCCCGAAGCCTATGTCATCGAGCAGTTACATGCCTTCGCCGACGACAAGCGCCGTAATCCCTACATGGAACCGCTCGCCCGATCGCTGACGGACGACCAGACGGAAGCCATGGCGGCGTATTTCGCGCGGCAGACGCCGACGCGAAACGAAAGCGTCAAGCCCGACCCGGCGCTCATGCAACGCGGGCTGGCCGTCATTCGCGCGAGCAGTTGCCAGGCCTGCCATGGCGTGGCACTGCTGGGTAAAGACAAGACGCCGCGGCTCGCGGGTCAGGGGGAGGGGTACTTAGCGAATCAACTCACTGCGTTCAAAACGGGTCAACGTCTTGATCCAAGTGGACCCATGAATGGCATCGCTGCGACGCTCTCCGCGGACGACATCCACGCGGTAGCCAGCTATATCGCCAGTCTCTCGCCCGACGGCCGTGCCGTCGGAGCGCAATAACGGTTGCACCCGCGATCGCGCGGCAGTCAAGCAGGGCGGCAGGGAAAATCCTGTCTTTTTTTAAACTCGTAGTTATGCAAGGTTGACTAAGATAGGTATTGTGTACTAGCAAATAAACGATCTATCGCCCGCGACGGTATCGCTGGACCAGCAGGCGCCGGCGTTCTTTCGCATTGAACTGACTCAACTTTCACGTTTATCACGTCTCAGGAGAAAAACATGGCAAAGCATCCCGTTGTCGTTTATGGCGCAAGCGGTTACACCGGCATGTTGATCATGGACTGGCTGATCGACCAGGACATTCCGTTCACGGCTGTGGCGCGCAACGCACAGCGCACGAAAGAAATGATGGCGCAGCGCGTCGTCCGTCTCGAATCGGCCGAGTATGAAATCGTCGAGGCCGAACACACCGTCGAGGCGCTCACGGCGGCATTCCGCGGCGCGAAGGTCGTCTGCAACACCGTTGGACCCTTCTACAACTTTGGCCTCGTCGGCGTCGAAGCCGCGTTGAAGGCCGGCTGCCACCACATCGATACGACGGGCGAACAAAGCTATATCCGCAGCGTGCGCGACGAATTCGGCGAACTCTATCGTCAAGCGGGACTGCTCGTCGCCCCGTCGATTGCTTATATGTACTCGTATGCCGAAATCGCCGCGGAACTGGCGCTCGAAACGCCGGGCGT
Source organism: uncultured Burkholderia sp. (assembly GCA_964425025.1). Lineage (GTDB taxonomy): Bacteria > Pseudomonadota > Gammaproteobacteria > Burkholderiales > Burkholderiaceae > Trinickia. The sequence goes on from CAYRLJ010000010.1 coordinate 54,802, forward strand.
CGACGCACTCGAGACGGCCACGTTGACACGCGGCCCCCGCGCGGCGGCAGGCGTGAGCGTAGGTTCGACGGCCACGATCTTCGAGGGCGCTCGTCAGGAGGCCCGTTACCTTTGGGAAAAGAAGCTCGAACTGCACGCCCCCAATGCTTCGTTCAACGTGGCCGCACCTGAGTTCATGCAGCCGGTGTTCTGCTTGCCGTGGGGCGGCACGTCGCTGCCCGTGCACTTCCAACACGATCCGCGCGTGCGTAGCTGCATTTCGTGTGTCGGCTTTTACGACAACAACGTCATGCAGATGGTGCATGCGTTCGGGAAAAAGTGGGATGGCGAATACAAGAACCTTCCGCGCGAGCAACAAGACGCAATCATGAAGCAAGTCGTCGATTCGACGACCCCATCGATGCCGCCGCGCGAACGCACGACCATTCAGCGCAGCGTCGATTTCGCGATCGGGCGCGGTCAGCTCGCCTCGGTGCGGGCCACGGTCTATGGCACCACCCCCTACATCGCAACAGGTGCATTGCACGCGGCCGCCGCAATCAAGCTGCTCGATGGCGAGACGGCGAAGGTCGGCTTCGCGTCCGGTTCGAAAGCATTTGGCCATCGCTACCTGCTCGGCTTCCTGGAACAGCGCGGATTGGCGCGCGCGTCGGTGCTGCAGCAATGATTGCCGACATCCAACCGGAACTCATTGAAGGGAAGAGCGCAGATGGCAATCATTGATTTTTTCGACCGCGGATGGCGCATCAATCCTCGCGGCACGGCCTATATCCAAGACGAGCGCGGCTTTTCGTTCCAAGAAATCGGCGAATTGTCTTGCCGGGTCGCGAATGGACTGATCGCCGCGGGCTTCGAAAGAGAAGCGAAGGCGGCGGTGTGGTCGGACAACGATGTGATCGGATGGAGCTGCGCGCTCGGGATGTGGCGCGCCGGCATGGTCTATATTCCCGTCAACGGACGCAATGCACCCGCTGAGAATCAGTACGTTCTCGATGCGTTCGATTGCGAAGCGTTGTTCTTCTCCGAGGCATTCGCATCGGTGATCGAAGCGCTGCGCGAAAGCTTGCCGAAGGTGAAGCTTTGGGTCTGTATCGACGCCGATCTCTCGTGGGCCCCTTCGTTGGCCACGTGGAGCGCCGGGCAGCCTACCACGATGCCCGAGATCGCCTACGATATGGACGATATCGTGACGCTCTCGGCGACAGGCGGCACGACCGGTGCGCCGAAGGGCGTGATGAACACGCACCGCGCGTTTCAAACCTACTTCGCGCAATTCATGATGGCGTTTCCGTACGAATCGGGTCGCCCCGTCAATCTGGCCGCGGCGCCGATGACGCATACGGCCGGCATGCTCTCGCTACCTTGCACAGCGCGCGGAGGAACGGTAGTCGTCCTAACGAAGCCCGATCCCGCGCTCCTGATCGGCGCGATTGCGAAGCATCGAGTCACCGAACTGTTCTTGCCGCCGACTGTGATCTATCGGTTGATCGATATCCCCGGCATCGAGAGGCAGGATTTCTCGTCGCTCAGATATTTTCTCTATGGTGCGGCGCCGATGTCGGTGGAAAAGCTCAAGCGGGCAATCGACGTATTCGGCCCCGTCATGGCGGGCGGATACGGACAGACCGAAGCCCCTGCTTCGATTTCCTACTTGACGCCGGCCGAGCATTTCATCGACGGCAAGCTGGCTTCCGATGGTCGGCTGTCTTCGGTGGGCCGTCCCAATCCACTCGTGCGCGTCGAACTGATAAACGATCGCGGCGAAATTCTGGCGCAAGGCGAGACCGGAGAGATCTGCGTACGCGGCGACCTCGTCATGAAGGGCTACTACAAGGCGCCCGACAAAACAGCCGAGACGATCGTCGATGGCTGGCTGCACACGGGCGATATCGGCCATTTCGACGAGCAGGGTTATCTGCACATTACCGACCGCAAGAAGGACATGATCATCAGCGGCGGCTTCAACGTCTACCCGAGCGAAGTCGAGCAAGTGATTTGGGCGCATCCGGCCGTGCAAGACTGCGCGGTGATCGGCGTGCCCGACGATAAATGGGGCGAGGCCGTCAAGGCGGTGGTGGAGCTCAACGCGGGCCAATTGGTGAGCGCAGAGGAGCTCGTGGCGCTGTGCAAGGAAAAGCTTGGCTCGGTGAAGGCCCCCAAGAGCGTGGACTTTGTGCCCGCGCTGCCGCGAAGCACGGTGGGGAAGGTGCTGAAGAAGGACCTGCGCGAGCAGTACTGGCAGGGCGAGCAACGCAGGATCTGACCACCTTTCTAAAAACTTGACGATCATGAGAAACATCTACATCGCTGGCATCGCCATGACCGTGTTCGGTCGGCACTCGGAGCGCAGCGTCGAAGATCTCGCGGGCGAAGCGCTACGCTGCGCGTTGCAGGATGCGGGCTGCAGCACGCGCGCAATCGGTGCGGTGTTTTACTCCGGCATCACCAATGGCGCGCTGCAGGGACAACTGTCGATTCCGGGGCAGGTCGTGTGCAGCAAGATTGGCATCGAAGGTGTCCCCGTCTTCAACGTTGAGAATGCCTGTGCCTCGGGCAGTACCGCGGTTCATCTGGCGCTTAAACAAATCGAATCCGGTGCCTGCGATGTCGCGCTGGCCCTCGGCGCGGAAAAGATGAACGTCGCCGATAAGGCGAAGTCGTTTGCGCTCTTCGAAGCAGGGTGGGATGTGGCCCGCGTCGAAAAAAACTTCGAGACGCTGGCGAAATTCGGTGAAGGGATCGAACCGCCGCCCGGATCGGAATCCGACAAGCCATACAGCCGCTTCATGAAGATCTACGCGGCGCTGTGTCGATATCACATGAGGACGTATGGAACCACGCAGCGGCAAATCGCGGCGGTCTCGTCGAAAAACCATCTGCACTCCACGTACAACCCCTATTCGCAATTCCGCCAGCCGTTCACGATTGACGAAGTGCTTGCCGCGCCGCCGATTACGTATCCAATCACGTTGCCGATGTGCGCACCGATCTCGGACGGCGCCGCTGCGGCGATTATCTGCAATGAAGAAGGCTTGCGTCGTATCGGTGCCGATCGTAAGCGTTGTGTTCGGGTCGCGGCGAGTGTGATTCGCAGCTTCACGAATCGGGGCTTGGACGAGCCGGAGAAGAATATCGGCCGCCTGGCGGCGCAGCAAGCATACGAGCAGGCCGGCCTTGGCCCGCAGGACATGCATGTGGCCGAAGTGCACGACGCTTCGGCAATGGGCGAAATCATCCAAGCCGAAAACCTTGGATTCGTGCCGCTCGGCGAAGGTGGCCCAGCCGCCGAGCGCGGTGACTTCACGCTCGGAGGGCGCATCCCGATCAACACCTCAGGCGGGCTCGAATCGAAAGGCCATCCGCTCGGCGCGACGGGCATCGGCCAGCTCTACGAACTCGTCACGCAGTTGCGCGGCGAGGCGGGCGCGCGGCAAGTCGCGGGCGCGCGCCACGCGATTCAGGAAAACGGCGGCGGCTTGCAAGGCGTCGAAGAGGCCGCCCTTGCCGTTCATGTATTGAGCAAGGATTGATCGAGAGGCATGTATGGGAATCGATAAAAGTTCGAAACACTATCGACCGATCGGTGGTTGGCTGGACAAGCCCGACGATCCGCAGCCGGCACTGCAAGGCGCGACGGGCGCGGACGTCATCATCGTGGGAGGCGGCTTTGCCGGCCTGTCGACGGCGCTCGAGCTGACCGCGCGCGGAGCGAAGGTCGTCCTGCTCGAGCGTGAGTTCGCGGGCTTCGGCGCGAGCGGGCGCAACGCGGGTTATCTCGCCGGTGCGATGGGGCTCGAGTTCGAGATGTTCCTCAAGCGCGTGGGGCACGAAGGGGCGCGCAAGATCGTCAGCTATTACGACGAGGGCGTGCGCTACGTCGAACGGAAGCTCGCCGAGTACGGGATCGACTGCGATTACAACCCGTCCGGCATTATCCGGGCGGGCGTGCATCGGGCTCAGGAACACAGAGTGCGCGAGAACCTGCGATTGTGTAACGAACTCGGCTCGTCAGCGCAGTTTCTCGACGAGGCCGAGATGCGTGCGCGCGGCATCCCGTCGGCCTTTCTGTTTGCCAGCTATGCACCGCTTGGTGGGACGCTCGATCCGGGCAAATACGTGCTGGGGCTCAGGCGCGCGGCGCTCAAGGCGGGCGTGACGATCTTCGAGAATTCGCCGATGGTGTCCTATGACGAAGGCCCTATCGTCAAGGTGCATACCGCGCACGGCGTGGCGAGCGCGCCGATGGTCGTGCTTGCCACGAACGCCTATACGCCGGGGCTGGGATTGCTGCAGAACAAGGTCATACCGATGCAAGTCTCGGCGATGGAGACCGAGCCGTTATCGGCGTCGCAACTGGCCGCGCTGGGTTGGCCTCGGCGAGAGGGGATCGTCACGGCCCATTGGACAATGGAAAGCCATCGCCTGACGGCGCGCGATACGCTCGTCATTACGACGAAGCGGATCCGCTATCCCTATGGCTCGGCCACGCCGAACGTGCCCGATGCCGAGGCTTATGAAGGGTTGGAGGTCGCCCTGCGAGAGCGGTTTCCATCCCTGCGAGGCCTGGGTATCCGCTCCTTCTGGAGCGGCTACGCGAGTATCGCCGGCGATGCACTCCCGGTCGTTGGAGAAACGGGCGCGCAAGGCAACATCTTGTACACGGCGGGCTGCTCCGGGCATGGCGTCGGTACCCAATCGCTGATGGGCCATCTGCTGGCGCAGCGCGTTTGCGGCAGTGAGCATCCGCTGCTGGCGGCGCTGCGTCATACGCCGCCTTCGATGCTGCCCGAGCCGCTGCGATGGTGCCTCGTCAACGGGGTGCTGGGTATCGCGAACGTGCTCGATGGGCGTGTGAACCGCAAGGCGCGTGTGGCCGACTCGCAGCGTGCGCCTGGCGAAATGTAGCATTTCGTAAGGTATAGTTATGCCCACCTACGACCGTTAGTACGAGCGCTTCGCTTAGGTGAAGCCGGCACATTCCAATCAAAACGGAAACGATGACTGTGGCAAATGAGCAGCGCAGCGGCAAAAAGCGGCGCACATCGAGCGCGACGCTTGCGGGAACGGCACCGGACAGCTTGCGGGCACAAGGCGTGCGTACGCGCAACGCCATTGTCCGCGTGGCAAGAAAGCTTTTGCTCGAGAACGGACCGCTGGATTTTTCTTTGCGGGCCGTCGCCCTGAGTGCCGGAATCAGCGTCAGCAACCTGCAGTATTACTTCCCCACACGGCCCGCGGTATTGCGAGCGGTCATAGCGCCCGTCATCGACGGTTATTTCGATGAGCTCAAGCGTGCGGTCGAGAGCCAGGCCTCGCCGCGCGACACGATCGAGGCCATCCTCGATCGGTCGGTTCAGGACGCGAAAAATTCGAAGAGCATCGCGCTGTGGTGGCATTTCGTCTCGTTTGCGTCGGCCGACCCGGAGTGTGCGCAGATGCTCGACGAGTGGTACGACACGCTGACGACCGAGTTGGCGAAACTCATTCGTGCCGCCAATCCCGAGCGCACGGCAGCTGAAAGCGCGCATATCGCCGTGATGCTTATTTCGATGGTCGACGGCATGTCGCTGCACTTAGGAACGGCGCGCAACAAGCGTGCTTACATGCGCGGCTTCGAGGCAAAACTCCTTGCAACGGCACGCTTTCTCGTATGGGGAAAGTCATTCGACGTCGAGACCGCCTAGCCGAGTCACCGCCCAACCACCACGCTGAAGCAGCGAGCAGCGGCGAAGAAGAGACAGGGGAATACCCTGTCTTTTTTTATCGCCGTATGTTTTGTAGCATGACCTATGTTTGGTAATGTTTCATATAACACGCGGCCGGATCGATCCCTTATTCGGCTGAGGTGCGCCCAAAAAAGGAGGAGTGCCGAGATGATTCATCTGCACAAGACGGCAGCGTTGCCGGTGGTCGGGTTGACCGGTTTCGAAACGCCGCTTAGCGAAGAGGAGAACGCGATCCAGCAAACCGTTCACCGGTTCGCGCGCGAGGTACTGCGCCCGCTCGGTCGCGAACTGGACCGGATGGCGCCCGAGGACGTAATTGCACCGGGATCGCCGTTCTGGGTGGCGATGGGCGAAAGCGCGAAGCTCGGGCTCGATCCTCAATTGATCGCGCAGTTTCCGCCGGAAATGGCCGTGCGGATCGAATCGCTGATCGGAGAGGAGCTTGGTTGGGGCGACTCGGGTTTGGCGGTATCGATGGGCTGCGCCACGATGCCGTTGGCGATGGCGCATTCGATCGGCAATCAGGAGTTCATCGACATGTGCACCGGCAAAATCGGCTGCTGGATGAATACGCAGCCGGATCGCGGTTCCGATGCCGCGATCTTGTATCGCGAAGAACTCAGTGCAAGCGGGAAGCAACCCACGGGTAACGTGACGGCCAAGGTCGGCGCGGACGAAATCGTCATCAACGGGCAAAGCTCGGCGTGGGTGTCGAACGGCTCGGTGGCGCAGGTCGCGCTTGCTTATATGGCGGCGGATTACGGTGACGGCTTCCATGGCACGGGCGAGCAGGGTCAATTCACGAACGGCATTGGGATGATCATCCCGCTCGATTTGCCGGGCATTTCCCGTGGCAAGCCGTTGGACAAGATCGGTCAGCGTGCTTTGCCGCAAGGCGAGATCTATTTCGACAATGTCAAAGTGCCGAAGCGATTCGCCATCGCGCTGAAGGACGAGTACCTCGGCAATCTGGCGTCGGCATGGTCATATGCCGGCACACACATGTGCCAGGTATTCGTCGGTGCCGCGCGCGCCGCATTCGAACTCGCGCTCGGTTATTGCCATGAGCGCAAGCAAGGCGGCGCCCTGCTGATGGAGCATCAGATGACGCATCTTCGCATCGGCCACATGCTGCGTCGCTTAGAGATGGCGCGCGCCATCGCCCGGCGCTCGTTGGCTTTCTCTCGCATGTCGCCGCGCAGCCACCCTTACGCGACGGCGCAGGCGAAAGTCAGCGTGACCGAGGAAGCGATGAAGATCACGCACGAGGCATTTCAGCTTTTCGGCGGCAATGGCACGACGCGTGAATTCCCGATTGAAAAGCTCTTCCGCGATGTGCGTTCCGCGCTGATCGAAGATGGCGAGAACTACATTCTCACGTCGCGGCTGGGCGTGCTGGCCGGGAAGCTTTACCAGGACGGCTGGACGAGGGAGTAGGCGGTATCGAGACAGGTGCGGTGCTTGGCTCAGCGCTGCGCCGACGCGCCAAAGGAAATCAAAGAGTCGGTATTCAAGCTCGCTAGCGCGAACGGGTCACTAAGGCGGGACGAGAGAGCGACTGAGGGCTCATATGCCCTAGGCTCCACGAATGGCGCTGTATCGAACGTGTAGGTGTAGGTGTTGGTGAGGGAGCACGAGATGAGCAGCAACGTAGTGTCATTGCGCAGCTTGATCGACAAATGGCTGGCTCCTACGCCGGCCTCGCCGATCAGCGTGACGCGCCTAAGTTACGCCAAGGGACGATCGATGCGATGTGTACGCGTCGAATCCGTCAAGTCGTCGGGTGCGCTGGCGATCTTCTTCTTCCGGCATGGCGACGGGTCGTGGTCGGTGTTCCCTCCTCAGTTGGAACGGCCAACGATGCAGGTGTCGTAGTGTCGTTGTCCAAGATCGATTTGAACCTCAGACTCGATATGAACACTGATTTGTATTTCGACAGCGAAAGGCTCACTCGCTATCTGACACAGAACGTCCCGGGTTTCGAGGGGCCGATGAGCGTTGACAAGTTTGCCGGTGGTCAATCTAACCCCACGTTTTTGCTCAGTGCGCGCAGCGGTCGCTATGTGTTGCGCTGCCAGCCGCCCGGCTCGTTGCTGAAATCGGCGCATGCGGTCGACCGGGAATTCCGCGTCTTGGCTGCGCTCGCTTCGACGCCCGTCCCGGTAGCGAAAGCATGGCATTTGTGTCTGGACCGCGATGTGATCAGCAGCCTGTTCTACGTGATGAGCTTCGAGGAGGGACGCATTTTCTGGAACCCTGGGTTGCCCGACGTTCCGGCGCAACAGCGCGGTGAGTTCTATGGCGTTTTGATAGAAACGATGGCGACGCTGCACGACGTGGATATCGAGGTCGTCGGCCTGTCGGATTACGGCCGGCCCGGCAATTACTTCGAGCGGCAGATTGGCGTTTGGACCAAGCAGTACCTCGCCGCTCAGACCGACGATGTCCCTGCGATGGACGCGTTGATCGAATGGCTACCTGCGAACTGCCCGCCCGAATCGGGCAAGCCTTCGCTCGTGCACGGC
>CAYRLJ010000010.1:63062-66817 GCA_964425025.1 uncultured Burkholderia sp.
GGGCCGCGTACACCGTGCCGATTTCAAGGCCGACGTAGCCGCCGCCGATCACGAGCAGCCGCTCGGGCACGTCGGGCAGCGTAAGGCGATCCGCGCAATCCTTGACTGGGAGCTATCCACGTTAGGCCACCCGCTCGCGGATATTGCGTACTTCTGTACATGTTTGAGATTGCCGCCCGACGGCTCCATCCCTGGGCTGGCCGGTTTGAACCGCGCGGCGCTCGGCATTCCCGACGAAGCGGCACTCGTCGGGCACTACTGCGAGCGGCGCGGCATCGCATCGATTCCCAACTGGAATTTTTATATTGCGTTCAGCTTCTTCCGGCTCGCATCGATCGCACAGGGCGTCAAAAAGCGGGCGATGGAAGGCAACGCGTCTAGCGCGCAAGCGCGTGAGGTCGGCGCCATGGTTGGCCTGCTTGCACAAATGGGCGCGGATAATTTTTGAGCCAGGACAGCATCGATCTTTGGAGAGTGCATTGACTACGAAACTATTCGATCTGACGGGGAAGGTTGCACTGGTGACGGGGGCAAGCCGTGGCATTGGCGCGCAGATCGCGAAGCTGCTCGCCGAGCAGGGGGCTTACGTCATTGTCTCGAGCCGCAAGCTCTCGGATTGTGAATCGGTTGTTGCTGAGATCCGCCAGGCGGGTGGCAGCGCCGATGCGATAGCCTGCCACGTGGGTCGCATCGAAGATATCCTGAGCACGTTCGTGGACATCCGCAGCCGCCATAAGCGGTTGGATATCCTCGTCAACAATGCCGCCACGAACCCGTATTTTGGACACATTCTGGACACGGATCTGACGGCGTTCGATAAAACCGTCGAAGTGAACTTGCGCGGCTACTTCTTCATGTCCGTCGAAGCCGGCAAGTTGATGCGGGAAAGCGGGAGAGGCGTCATCGTTAACACGGCGTCGGTCAACGCGCTGCAGCCGGGCGACAAGCAGGGCATCTACTCGATCACGAAGGCCGCAATCGTCAATATGACGCGCGCCTTCGCGAAAGAATGCGGCCCGCTGGGCATTCGCGTGAACGCCTTACTGCCTGGCCTAACGAAAACGCGCTTTGCAGGTGCGCTATTCGACGATGCCCGGGCCTATGAACGTGCGCTTTCGGAGATCCCGCTGCGCCGCCATGCCGAGCCCCGAGAGATGGCCGGAACGGTGCTCTATCTCGTCTCCGATGCATCGAGCTATACGAACGGCGAGTGCATCGTCGTCGATGGCGGCATGACGATTTAGTGGACGAATGCCGCGCGCGTGGCGAGCGCGTGAAAAGCGCGGTATTCGCAGCTACGAGCGAACAATTTGCATACGGAAATCGCGATGGATTTTGCCTACACCCCGAAGGTCGAAGCGCTGCGTACGCAGCTGCGTGCGTTTATGGACAACAACATCGTCCCGCGCATTCGGCAGTGGCATGACGAAGTAGAAAGCGGACAATTCCCAGCGTCGTTCATGGAATCACTGAAGGCACAAGCGCGGGCCCAGGGCTTGTGGAATCTCTTTTTGCCGCACCTTGCCGACGATGAGCCTGGCACGCGCTTGACGAACCTGGAATACGCGCCGCTGGCGGAAATGATGGGGCGCGTGTCGTGGGCATCGGAAGTGTTCAATTGCAACGCACCCGATACGGGCAACATGGAATTGCTGCACATGTTCGCCACGCCCTCGCAGCGCGAGCAGTGGCTCAAGCCTTTGCTGGACGGCACGGTTCGTTCGGCGTTTGCGATGACGGAGTCCGACGTTGCCTCTTCGGATGCGACGAACATCACGACGTCAATTCGTCGAGACGGCGACGATTACGTTATCAACGGGCGCAAATGGTTTATCACGAATGCTGCGCATCCCGACTGTAGACTCTTCATCGTCATGGGTAAGACGGACCCGGACGCGCCGTCGCATCGGCAGCAAAGCATGATCCTGGTGCCGCGCGACACGCCCGGTATCGAGATCGTACGCAACATCACTGTGGTGAATCACGTTGCTCCTGAAGGCCACTGCGAAATCGCTTTCCGTGGCGTGCGTGTACCGGCGACGAACCTGCTCGGCGAAGCGGGAAGCGGTTTCGAAATGGCGCAGGCTCGCTTGGGGCCGGGGCGCATTCATCACTGCATGCGCGCTATCGGCGGGGCTGAACTGGCTCTTGAACTGATGATCGAACGAGCGCAGTCGCGCAAGACGTTCGGTAAGTGGCTGCATGAGCACGGCACGATCGGCGAGTGGATTGCGAGGTCGCGCGTCGAGATCGATCAAGCCCGTTTGCTGGTCTTGAAGGCGGCCTGGATGATCGATGGCGTGGGGGCGAAGCAAGCGCGCAAGGAGATCTCGATGATCAAGGCCCTCGTACCCACGATGTTCATGAACGTTTGCGAGCGTGCGATGCAGGTATTTGGCGCAATGGGGTTAAGCCCTGATACGCCGTTGGCCGATCTCTGGACGGTTGCTCGCACGCTACGGTTCGCCGATGGCCCGGATGAGGTGCATTTGCAGAACATCGCGCGGATGGAAATCAAGGCGCGCCGGTACAGCGCCGGGACGATCAGCCCGTATTTAATGGTGCCAAAGCGCGACTAGTGCCTATGTGCGCAGCACAGGCACCGAAACGAAAGTGTCATATAAGACGCATACTAGCGAGCTAAAATAAGGACCTATGTAAACGTTACCAACGCTCATGCGCGGCGGTGCTGAAAGGTGTGAAACACACCTTATGTAGTTTGTGCTGGCGATGGACAGCGCAAAGGGGCGTGGCGCCGCACGTTGTCGCCAATGGCGACAACGCGCTGCTCAGCGGGGTTGTGGCGGGAGTAACAAGCGAGACGTTCGCGCGTCCGATTTCGGCAACGCACCGAGCTAGCGGGTTATCGCAGCTCATCCGAGCAGGATCGCTACCTCCTGGCGCTTACACGCCCGTCGATTCAACCTGATAATTTGGGCCAAAGCATGCACATCGGAGTTCCAGCCGAGACGCGCCCGTGTGAGGCGCGCGTAGCCGCGACGCCCGAGACGGTGAAGAAGTACGCCATGCAGGGGCATCGCGTTACCGTTCAGAGGGGCGCGGGCGTCGCCGCCCGTTTTAGCGACGAGGCGTTTTCCGCCGCGGGTGCGGAACTTGTCGACGCGGCCGTCGCTTTTCACGCCGACCTCGTTTTGAAAGTTCAGTCGCCTACGGAAGCGGAATTGCGGCAGATGAAGCGTGGCGCTGTACTCGTCGGCATGCTGGACCCTTTCAACGACGAGAACCGCGCCCGTTTGGCCCAAGCGGGCGTGATCGCCTTTGCGCTCGAAGCCGTGCCACGTACCACCCGCGCGCAAAGCGTGGATGTATTGTCCTCGCAGGGGAATATCGCGGGCTATAAGGCGGTGCTGATCGCAGCGGACTTGTATCCGCGCTTCATGCCAATGCTGATGACAGCCGCCGGCACGGTCAAAGCCGCCCGCGTGCTGGTTCTTGGCGCGGGCGTCGCGGGGCTGCAGGCCATCGCAACCGCCAAACGTTTGGGCGCCGTCATCGAAGCATCTGACGTGCGCCCGGCCACCAAGGGGCAGATCGAATCGCTCGGAGCCAGATTCGTCGATGTGCCACACGCCATACATGAGCGCGCGAAGGCGGCCGACATCGTCATCACGACGGCGCTGATCCCGGGCCGCGACGCGCCGATGCTGCTATCGAGCGAAACGGTGAAGGCGATGCGCCCAGGCTCGGTCATCGTCGATTTGGCCGCGGGGCGCGGGGCCGAACTCGCCGGCTTG
>CAYRLJ010000011.1:0-64709 GCA_964425025.1 uncultured Burkholderia sp.
ATCGAACGTCGACACTTATACGCTGCGCCAGCCGATCGGCGTGTGCGCGGGCATCACCCCGTTCAACTTCCCCGCGATGATCCCGCTGTGGATGTTCCCCATGGCGATCGTGTGCGGCAACACGTTCGTGCTGAAGCCCTCCGAGCAAGACCCGCTCTCGACGATGGCGCTCATTGAACTCGCGATCGAAGCCGGCGTGCCGCGCGGCGTGCTCAACGTCGTGCACGGCGGCAAGGAAGTCGTCGATGCGCTGTGCACGCACGAGCACATCAAAGCAGTCTCGTTCGTCGGCTCGACAGCCGTCGGCACGCATGTCTATACGCTCGCGAGCGAACACGGCAAGCGCGTGCAATCGATGATGGGCGCCAAAAATCACGCCGTCGTTCTGCCCGACGCCAATCGCGAGCAAACGCTGAACGCGCTGATCGGCGCCGGTTTCGGCGCGGCCGGCCAGCGGTGCATGGCCACGTCCGCCCTGGTGCTCGTCGGACAAGCGCGCGAATGGCTGCCCGAACTCGTCACGCGCGCGAAAACGCTCAAAGTGGGCGCGGGCATCGAGCCTACGACCGATGTCGGCCCCCTAGTCTCGCAGGCCGCCAAGGAGCGTGTCTTGTCGCTGATCGCCAAGGGCGTCGAAGAAAGCGCGACGCTCGAGCTCGACGGACGCGACATTCGCGTGCCCGGCTACGAGAGCGGCAACTTCGTCGGGCCGACGATCTTCTCGGGCGTCTCGACGGACATGACGATCTACCGCACCGAGATCTTCGGCCCGGTTCTCGTCGTGCTCAGCGTCGCCACGCTCGATGAAGCGATCGCGCTCGTCAACCGCAATCCGTTCGGCAACGGTGTGGGGCTCTTCACGCAAAGCGGCGCGGCTGCCCGCAAGTTCCAAAGCGAAATAGACGTGGGCCAGGTCGGGATCAACATCCCGATTCCCGTACCCGTGCCGTTCTTCAGCTTCACGGGCTCGCGCGGCTCAAAGCTCGGCGACTTAGGCCCGTATGGCAAGCAAGTCGTCCAGTTCTATACACAGACCAAAACCGTCACGTCGCGCTGGTTCGACGATGCGGCGTCCGCCGGCGGCGTCAATACCACGATCAGCCTGCGCTGACGCCCGGCGCCTCGATCTGTCAGCGGCCATCGGCCATCGAACAACGGAGACAATCGCATGAAGATCGGATTCATCGGCCTCGGCAACATGGGCGCGCCGATGGCGCTCAACCTGCTTAAGAACGGCCATTCGCTGCAAACCTTCGACCTCAATGAAGCGGCGCTGCGTATGCTGTCGGAAGCCGGCGCAACATCGTGCGCGTCGCCGGCGTCGGCGGCCGCCGGCGTCGAGCTCGTCATCACGATGCTGCCGGCCGCTGCGCACGTGCGCAGCGTGCTGACCGACGAACAAGGCGTCCTGGCCGGCATCGCACCCGGCGTGACGATCGTCGATTCGAGCACGATCGACCCCGCGAGCGTGCAGGCCTTAGCGAAGCTTGCGGCCGCTCGCGGCAATACATTCGTCGATGCGCCCGTCTCGGGCGGCACCGGCGGCGCGGCGGCCGGCACGCTGACGTTTATGGTCGGCGCGAGCGAAACCTTGTTTGCCGATGTCGCGCCGGTGCTCGGCGCGATGGGCAAGAACATCGTCCGCTGCGGCGACACGGGCATGGGCCAAGTCGCGAAGATCTGCAACAACCTGCTGCTCGGGATCACGATGACAGGGGTGGCCGAGGCGATGTCGCTCGGCGCCGGGCTCGGCATCGACCCGAAGGTGTTGGCCGGCATCATCAATACCTCGACGGGCCGCTGCTGGAGTTCGGATACGTACAATCCGTACCCCGGCATCGTCGAAACCGCGCCTGCGTCGCGCGGGTATACGGGTGGATTCGGCGCCGATTTGATGCTCAAGGATCTAGGGCTCGCGGTGGATGCGGCCCGCTTGGCCAAGCAACCGATCTTTCTGGGCGCGCTAGCTCAGCAGCTTTATCAGGCGATGAGCGCAACCGGCCAAGGCGGCCTCGATTTTTCCGCGATCATCTCGCTGTACGAACGTCGCGCGGCGCAGTGACATCTCCCTATTTCGTCGTTCCCTACCCAACACCCATGAACGGAGTCAATGAATGAACGCACGTGTCGAACCCTCACATGCCGCACGCAACGGCGGATCGGGCGCCACGCAGCCGGCCGGGGGGCGCGTGCTCAGTCACGTTGTCAACGGCGTCGCCATCCTCACGCTCGAGCGGCCGCACGCACTGAACGCGCTGTCGCACGCAATGGTGCGCGAGTTGGCTCAGCAAATCGAGCGTTACCGCGAAGACGACGCGGTCCAGGCCCTGGTGCTGCGCGGCAGCGGGGAGAAAGGGTTTTGCGCGGGCGGCGATGTCCGCGCGCTCTATCACGCGGCGAACGGCGGGCGCATCGACGGCGAGGACGGCTGGCGCTCATTCTTCATCGATGAATACCGGCTCGATTTCGCGCTGCACGCATTCCCCAAGCCGATCGTCGCACTCGCCGACGGCATCACGATGGGCGGCGGCATGGGCCTCGCGCAGGCCGCCTCGTTGCGCGTCGCCACCGAACGCAGCAAGATCGCGATGCCCGAGACGCGGATCGGCTTCGTGCCGGACGTCGGTGCGACGCGCTTCCTGAGCATGATGCCCGCCGAACTTGCGCTTTATGTCGGCCTGACAGGCGCGGTCCTGTCGGGCGCCGACGCAGTGCGCTGCTCGCTCGCCGACGTCTGCGTGCAAAGTGAATGGCTGCAGGGATTCGAAGCGCGTCTTGCCAGCCTGCCGCCCGACCAAGTGGGCGAGCGCCTTCGCGAAGCATTCGTGCCGCCCGGGGCGCCGCTGCCGCATGCGCCGATCGACGCGATGCTGCCTGCCATCGAAAAGCACTTCGATGCGCGTTTGACCGTGCCCGAGATGGCAGCCTCGCTCGCCGCGGCACTGATCTCGAACCCGCCGCCCGAACTTCGTGCCTGGCTGCAAGCGGCGCTCGATGCGCTGCACGGCTACTCGCCGACGATGCTGCATGTCACGCGCGAAGCGATTTTGCGCGGCCGACGGATCACGTTGGCCGACGCGTACCGGATGGAACTCGGCATCGTGTCCCGTGCGATCGAGGAAGGCGACTTCCGCGAGGGGGTGCGAGCGCATCTGATCGATAAAGATCGCGCACCGCGCTGGCAGCCGGCATCGCTGGCTGACGTGCGCCCCGAACGCATCGTGCATTTCTTGAGCTCGCCGTGGCCGCGCGCGCAGCATCCTCTTGCCGATCTCGGCGAGCTGCCCCCGACCCGCTCATCGCGGTTGCCGTCGTAGGCGGCATGGGGAACGGTGGGGCCGCCTAGGTGGGGCCGCCTAGGTGGGGGGCCCGTCAAACCGAACCAATGAGCCCCATTGCGATCGCCTTGACGACGGCCTGCACCTTATTGGTTGCGTTCAGTTTCAACAACACGTTGTTGACGTGAAAGTTGACGGTCCGCTCGGAGATGCTGAGGATTTGGCCGATCTCGCCCGCCGTCTTCCCCTCCCCGGTCCAGCACAGCACCTCGCACTCACGCGGCGTCAGCTCGACGCACGCCTCGGGCGCCAGCCGAGGCACGAGAAATTCGCTCATCAGCGAGTGCGATAGGTTCACGAGCCAGCTTGCCTGCAGCGTCAACTCGTCGACCTCGCTCGTCGTAAGCGAGTCGGCCTGCCGCGCCATCGTCAGCAGACCGTAGACACCATGGGCGGCCCAGCTCGAATGGGCCACGCCCACACGCAAACCGAAATCGCGGGCATCGGTCCACAGCCGCGGCGCGTTCGACGTTGCCTCCGGCCAAATGATGAGCCGCGAACTCGTCATGCCCTCCCGTACGGTCGGATCGACGTCGATGAAATGGTTCTCCTGGTAGTGCTTCATCCACCCGGCGGGATACGTGTCGAAGATCGCGACCGCGGGATTCGATACCGGCAGCGGCACGCGAATCCCGTAACAGCAGTAATCGAAGCCCAAGCGCTTCGCGAATCCCGCGATCCGGTCGAACAGCTGCCGCTCGTCAGTCGCCGAGCGCAGTTGTTCGTAACTATCTTGCCACCGCAACGGCAATTCCATGAATACCCCAACTAACAAAAAGCACAGGACCTAAGGCTGTCATAGTTGCCAGGTCCCACGACTGCGGCAGACTGCTACAGTCCGGCGCATGATACGTACATCCACTTTGCTGCCCCTCCAGCATTCCGACGGCTACGTGCGCTTGCAGGAACGGGCGCTCGCCGAGCTTCGACTCGTGCACGTCGATTCGGCGCTCGACGGCGGGTTGCTCGATGAATTGCATGCCGAAGGCGTCGATGCCGACGTCGCCGGCTACACGGAGTGGCAGCACGCGCGCAGCCCCGGCACGGCGCATGTGACGCTCGGCTGGGACTGGTACGTCGACCGCGCGTCCGGTGCGTTGCTCGTTGCGTGGGGCGACATTCGCAGCAACGTCATGTGCGTCGATCCGCGCGGTCTCGATCTCGGCATGGCCCGCACCGCTTCAGCCCTATTGCGACGTGTCGCTGGCTTGAACTGGCCGAATGCCGTCGCGCAGGCCGCGCTTGCGCCGTCGGGCAACGCCCCTGTACGCGGTCCCACGCTGCAATAGGCCCGAGCGCCCCCCACACCGGCCGGTCCGCGCTCCTTTTTCCTCTGCTTACTCATTCACAGGTGTCATTTATAAGCAAATCGTCGGCTCATTTCAATCTCATTATTTAGATTCGTCTGAACGTGTGCAGAAGCGATATTTCGCTTAGGCAGGGGAAGTTGCGCCCAGAGCTGTCCTGTCAACGTTGACAGTTACCGCCCCTCGGAGCGCGCGCTGTAATGCGCTCATCGAATATGAGCGAGGGATTCATGCAGACTTCTGTGCACGGTAACGGGCGGCTGCCCGAGGATCTCGAGGCTGCCCTTGCGCACTATCGGCACCGAATCTTCGTCGAACAGTTGGGCTGGCGCCTGCCGTGCGCCGATGCCGGCTTCGAGCGCGACCAATACGACTGCGACGCCACCCTGTATGTCGTCGCACGCGATGAATGCGGCGCCATCTGCGGTTGTGCGAGGCTATTGCCGACCACGCAGCCCTATCTATTACAAGAGCTTTTCCCATCGCTATTGGCCGACGGCATGGAGCCGCCCCGGGATACGGCGGTTTGGGAGCTGTCGCGCTTCGCGGCGAGTGCATCGGACGGGGCATCTGGCGAAGAGGCCGGCGCCTGGGCCGTGCGGCCCATGTTGGCCTCGGTTGTCGAGTGCGCCGTGAAGACGGGCGCGCGCCAGTTGATCGGCGTGACGTTCCTCAGCATGGAACGGCTGTTTCGCCGCATCGGCGTGCATGCTCACCGGGCCGGGCCTGCACAGCGCATCGACGGCCGCATGGTCGTCGCGTGTTGGATCGATCTGGATGTCCAAACGCTGACGGCGCTCGGTATCGATCCCTGCCTAATCGAACAATACGCCGGCTATCAGCCGGCCCTGCAACTCTGCGTTTGAGTATTCAAATACCGTGTATATGAATCGCGACGTGCCGCCCCCTGCTGCCCGCGGCGGCGATTTGGCCGCATGGGCACGCATCGCCGTGAAGTACGCCGATCGCGCGGCGCCGATGCCGCTTGTTCGGCTCGATCGGGATGGGCTGACCGTGGCCATCGCCGACGATGTTCATCCGTTGATAATCGGATTGCCACGGCGAGCGCTGATCGTCTGCGATTCGATGCCATTGTGCGAGATCAGGCTCGTCGCCCGAGCGGCATCTCGCGAACAGGGACGAGCGATGACGGTCACGCTACAGCCATCGCGCGCCAACGATCACGCACAACTATGGCAGGCGCTGCGCACGTATCAGACGCAATGGACTGCCTCGCCCTCGGCCTCGGACAATCGATCGGAACGGTTGCCACAGTTCGCTCCATCCGCCGTGAGCCGTCAACCGCATGAGGAGTCTGCTCAAGACAACGCGCGCTGGGAAACCGACGCGTGCAACGACGAAACCGATTTGCCGACGGCGACTGTCGTTGGCTTGCGCGGCTTTGTATCGTGCGATGCCGCTTTTTCTTTGGCGCGCTGCGATGACGCTTGGCTCTTCGCGAGTTGGCTCGACTATCACTTCGCCGAAGTCCGTGCGCGGGCGCGCATGAGCGGCGCGGCGGCCGATTTGCGCGACATCTTCATGCGCGTGGTCGATCAAGAGGTCAAAGTACGCTTTCTCTTCCGGTCGATGGAGCAAGTCGTCCAGACGTCGACGGAACTGGCCTGCCGCTGGATCGCAGTCGAGGCGGCGCGCCAGTTGGAGATGACGGTGGAACATTGGACATACGGGACACCAGCGGCCTTCGGCTCGCGGACTCTGCCGGTCCGTGCGGACCGTCATGGGCGCGCGGGCGGGGGCCTTTTCCTTTCTGTCTAAGTCGTGCCACGCAGCAACTTGGCCTTCACGCATTGCACACGCGTCTGCCATGGAGAAACGCGGCACGAACTATGCGAAAGTCAGTCGTCCGCCCACGCTTGGGTGGGCTTTTCGCTAAACAAAAGGAGGAGTGTTATGAAAATCATGCGTCAGGGAATCGCAATTGCGGCTGCCATTGCAGGTTTGTCCGGTGTCGCTTACGCGCAAGGATCCGGTGGTAGCGCTGGCGGCGCAGGGAGCGGCGGCGGCGGAGGGGCTGCCGGCCCCGGCGGGACGGGAATGGAAACACCCAATGGTCCGCAAACTAGCGGCGCAGAGGCGTCCGGGACGATGGGCAAGTCGAGCAGCATGTCACACAAGCACATGATGCATAAGCATAAGAAGAGCAGCAGCATGGATATGCCGGCGTCCGGCACTGAAGGCGGTCAGTAACTCCACCGGTAGGTCAGCGATCAGCGCAGCTTCTGCGAACGGAATGAGTTTTTCTGTTGGCAGAAGCTGATCGCTCGGCGCGTGCGCCGTCGAAATGCACGCTTGCGGTGCCCGTCGCCCTCATACCGACGGGCCTGCCACCCGCCCGTCAATCCGAATCCATACAGTGGCGGCAAGCTATATGGGGCCGGTTCACGGCCCGAACCAGCGCCCCCACGCCCCGCCTGCACGCGCTCGCAGGCCCAACAATTGCTGCCGCCACGTGTCCTTTTTTGTCAGGGGCACTCATGAGCGCTACCATACTGCCCTTAAAAGCGCCCGTCCGGGCAGACGCCCGGTTGCCTGCGCGCCATAACCGCATTAGCCTTTCAATAACATTCCTGCAGCAACCCGGAGCGATCGATGACCGCTAACACGGAAAGCATTGCAACAGCCCAAACCGGTGTTCCAGGGCTCGACGATGTGTTGATGGGAGGACTCACGGAAGGAAACCTATTTCTCCTCGAGGGCGCTCCCGGGACGGGCAAAACCACGATCGCCCTTCGTTTCCTCATCACCGGAGCACGCGCGGGCGAGCGAGGCCTTTACATTACTTTGTCCGAAACGGAAAAGGAGCTGCGCAACGGCGCCGCTTCGCACGGATGGTCGCTAGAGGAAAACATCGACGTGTTCGAGGTCGTTCCACCCGAGAGCCTGCTCGATGCGGATCAACAGCAGAGCCTGCTCTATGCGTCGGATCTAGAACTGGGCGAGACGACGCAGATTATCCTCAGCGCCTACGAAAGAATCCGTCCGAAGCGAGTGGTGCTCGACAGTTTGTCGGAGATTCGCCTGCTCGCGCAAAGCTCTCTGCGCTACCGCCGGCAGATCCTCGCTTTTAAACACTACTTCGCGCGATACGGCGCAACGGTCCTACTGCTGGACGATCTGAGTTCGGACTCCGGCGATAAAACGGTGCACAGCATTGCTCACGCCGTCATCAAGCTCGAGGAACTTGCTCCGGACTATGGAGCTGAGCGGCGCAGGCTAAAGGTTTCGAAGTACCGCGGGCGTGCTTTTCGCGGCGGTTACCACGACTTTTCGATTAAAACGGGCGGCGTTTCCGTCTTTCCACGCCTAGTCGCGGCGGAGCACCGTAGCCACGTCGAACGCATCAACATCAGCAGCGGCGTGCCGGCGCTCGATTCGTTGCTTGGAGGAGGAGTCGATCAGGGATCCAGCACACTGATCCTTGGGCCGGCCGGGGCAGGCAAATCGACCTTCGCCTTGCAGTTCGTGTGGGCGGCACTCGAGCGCGGCGAAAAAGCGGCGCTATTCATCTTTGACGAGGAGCTTGGGCTGCTTTTCGACCGCACCCGCAAAATGGGTTTCGACTTCGAGGCGGCGCTTAATGCGGGCGCGCTCCATCTGGAGCAGATCGATGCGGCCGAATTGTCTCCGGGAGAGTTCGCGCACCGCGTGCGCGCCGTCGTCGATGAGCAGCACGTCAAAACCCTGGTGATCGACAGCCTGAATGGATATCAAGCTGCGATGCCGCAAGAAAATGCGCTCGTCCTTCACATCCACGAGCTGCTGCAATATCTGAACCGGCAGGGAGCGACGACGTTTCTGACGATCGCCCAACACGGCTTGGTCGGCGACATGAAGGCTCCCGTGGATGTCACCTACCTGGCGGATACGGTCATTCTCTTGCGTTACTTCGAGGCGATGGGCAAAGTCCGACGCGCCGTGTCAATCATCAAAAAGCGCACCGGTCGCCATGAAGACACGATTCGCGAATTTCGCGTGGGCCCCACGGGGCTGACGGTGGGCGCACCGATTGTGGAGTTTCAAGGCATATTGCTTGGCGTGCCGTCGTTTGTCGGAAACCCCGGACCGCTGCTTGACCCTACTTTGGCTGGCGATGGCGAAGACTGATCCACATCACTGCCCGGCGTTGATCCTCGCGCCACGTGGACGAGACGCCGCGGTCGCAGCGACGCTGTTGCAAGAGTCGCGCATCGAGTCGATCGTTTGCAACGATCTTGCCGTTTTTTCGGCGCGGCTGTCGGACGAAATATGCTGCGCCGTGCTGACCGAAGAAGCACTGCGCGACGCTGACCTCACGGCGATTACGGCCTGGGTGGCCATGCAACCTGCTTGGTCGGACTTTCCTTTCATCGTCCTAACGCAGCGGGGCGGCACGTCGGATCGAACCCGCGGCGCGAGCCTGCTATCCGAGGCGTTTGGCAATGTCATTTTTCTCGAACGCCCGTTTCACCCGATTACGTTCCTCAGTGTCGTGCGAACCGTACAACGTGGACGGTATCGGCAATACGCCGCTCGCTCGCTTATCGAGGCGTTGCACGAAGGAGAGGCCCGCCTGCGGACCGCGCTAAACGCGGGCCGCCTCGCCGAAGAACGCCTCCGGCGCCTCAACGAGACGCTCGAAGCGAAGGTCATCGAGCGCACGGCGCAGCTCGAACGCGCCCATGACACGGTGCTTGAGGAGATGCGACAACGCCAGCGCACGGAAGATGCGCTCCGCCAGGTCCAAAAGATGGAAATGATCGGGCAGTTGACGGGTGGCGTCGCTCATGACTTCAACAATCTGCTGATGGCTGTCATTGGCAATCTCGAGCTGTTGCGCAAGCAAGCCTCTAACGAAAAGGCCGTGAACCTGGTCGAGGGTGCGATGCGAGGTGCGCAACGCGGTGCGTCGCTGACACAGCGTCTACTCGCGTTCGCTCGGCAACAAGATCTGAGCATTGAGCCGACCGACTTGTCCACCCTCATTGACGGGATGACCGATCTGCTCGAGCGCTCGGTCGGCGCAAGCACCGAACTGATTTTCTCGTTGCCGCAGCAGTTGCCGCTCACGCTCGCCGACGCCATCCAGATCGAACTCGCGCTGCTTAACCTCGTTGTCAATGCGCGCGACGCGATGCCGGACGGCGGGACGATCTCGATAACGGTCGACGCGGTCCGCTCGTTCGAAAGCGTTGATCTCGCCGACGGCGACTACGTGCGTCTCACGGTCAGCGATACGGGGCATGGAATGGATGCGGCAACGCTTTTAAAAGCGACGGAGCCGTTTTTCACGACGAAGGAAGTCGGCAAAGGCACGGGGCTCGGCCTTTCGATGATCCACGGATTGGCGCTCCAATTGGGGGGCGCCTTGCGGCTTCATAGCACGGCCGGGCGTGGCACCCGGGCTGAGCTATGGTTGCCCGTGACTTCACGAGTGCCCTGCTCACCCACGCTCGCGGCACCGGCGCCGGCACCTGATCAAGTTGAGGCCATCACTTCGCGAGCCACCATCTTGCTCGTTGACGACGACGCTTTGATCTCGACGAGCACCGCCTATTTGCTCGAAGACCTGGGGCACGAGGTGATCGAAGCCAATTCAGGCGCGGATGCGCTCGACATCCTGAAGAACGGCCAAAAAGTGGACATTCTCATCACCGATTACGCCATGCCGAAGATGACCGGCACGCAGTTGGCGCGCGCGGCGCGTGAGTTGCGGCCCGATCTGCCGATCATCATCGCCACCGGATACGCCGATCTGCCACCGGGCAGCAGCGTGGACCTTCCGCGTCTGCGCAAACCCTATCGGCAGCAGCAGCTACTCTCGGAGATAGCGAAAGCGCTCTACAGCGCTCGGTGAAGCGCCATCGCCATTTGCCGGCCCGTTCCGCTGCGTCGACGAAATCGTGGCGGCTGCGAGCAGGCCGAACACCGAAACTACTCGTTCTCTTCGAGTAATGCATTGGCCTTGCGCGGCGAGCCTGCTTGATGAAACTTACGCCGAAACCTACGCCACAAATGCCGCGGAATTCGCCGCTGGTGCGGGACACCGATTAATTCTCCCCACGCGCACGCTTCAACTCGAGGTAGTTGTGGTTTGCCACAGGATCGTCCGCCCGGTATGCAACGTTCGGAGCACTGCTGCCATCCTCTCCGTTGAGGCCGGGCAACGACATAAGATGGTCGCGGAGATCACCGCCGACGATGGGAGCGACCACCAATGGCAGGAGATACGAGTCCAGGTGCTTGCCTTGCGGGTTTTCCAGTTCCCGAGTAAGCGCTTCCAGGTAATCGTCTTTCCGGGACGCATTCCAGTTAATGGCAAAGCCAGCGCGGTGGCAAAGCGCCGCATGGACCAGAAGCATGGTGCGGCCGTTCCCGTCGAGAAAGGGATGTCCCCACGCGAAAGCGCCCATGACCATGCCCGGTTTTTCGCGCATCGTCTTTGGATTGTTGCCTGCCGACAGTCCCCATTCGACGGCACGCTGACACAACTCCGAAGCTTCGAACTGTATTCGCTGCCCCTTCCCGACCAATCGCCCAACACCGAGACTATGGCGATCCTGGCCCGCCCACGGGTAGAACTCACTGAACAGGATTCGATGAACTTCAAGGAAGTGCACGTAGGCGATCGAACCTTTGACTGCGTGAAGGTACGCCAATGTCGCCTCGAGGTTCGACTCGAAGAACCCGTGTTCTATGTACTTGAGTTCGTCCAGGTCCTTGATGCCTTCAACGTTGCGCAGGTAGCCCCTGGTTTCGTAGTCCCCGAACGGGTCGAACACGCTTGATCTCCCTTATGTGGTTCGCCATTAATCGGGCAAACTGCCGGCCGTTAATCCGATCCCGCTTCTTGAGAGCAACCAGCAGTTTCCCCGTGAGATCTAGTTCGACATCGTCACCCGCGGCTCGCGTCACTGCTTCCGCGAAATCATCGAGGCCCGAGCGCCGGTATTGAATGCCGTAGGCTTGCGCGAGCCGCTCAACAAACTTGCCGACATTTCGGGTCGGCAGCTTGTCGACATCTGCAGACACCTTGGGCGCTACGCCCGTTCGCGGTCTTTCATGTTGACCGACATACCGCACCGTGACGTTGTCCCACCCAAGCTTGCGAGAAATTCGGCTCTTGCCGGTGTTAACCAGGCAAACGGAGCGATCGTTTTCATGCGCAATCGTCAAATCGAGCACCTCGACGCCCAGTTTCCCGAGTGCCTCACGCAACAGTACCTCGTTACTAACGGCGGATCGCGCGTTGCCTTCCAGATTCAGACAAGTCTTGGCATAAACGCCCGCACCTAGTCGAATGATGCGTCCGTCGGCAACGAGATGCTGAAGCGCAGCGCTCAAGTGCGACGGACTCCCTAGACCAGCCAGTTCACGTCGAAGCACGACGTTGCCCGAGCGCTTCTTCAACGACATCAAAAGCTTACTGTCAAGGTTCATCCGACACCTCCAGATCCGGCGTACGAGGTACAATTATACATCAGGTAAAAACTCTTATCCCACAATGAGTTAGCGACACAAACCCTGCCGAACTGACAGCATTCTTCGTTGACCGGATACCCAGGGTTTCGCGCAGTCGTTCGTGATCAATCGAGGGATCCGCGCCAGTAACCGTCGACCGCCCAGAATGGGCATGGCACGGATTTTCTCGCAACGAGGTGCAGGAGTTGATGGCGGCGACGGACGCAAATCGGCAGGTGCCGCCCGACTATCAGCTGGCGGTTGAGAACACGGCAGGAGTGCCGGCACTGGCTGTTCACGACCTGACTGACCAAATTCGCTAGGAGAAGGTGGCCGAGCGCTATCCGCTGCCTTCAAACGCTTGCCAGAGCGCCTTTTCGCATCGCTGGCTTCGGCCAATCGCTTCCAAACCCAAACTACTCGTTCTCTTCGAAATAATGACCAAACTTCAACTGTTTGGTCCGAATGTACCGCTCATTCTCGTCGCGCACGGGAATAGCTAGCGCGACCCGCTCGCAGACTGGAATACCATGCTTGGACAGCGTGTCGAACTTGTCCGGGTTGTTGCTCATGAGCCGCACGGACGTGACGTTCAAATCGCGCAAAATCGCCGCGGCGGAATCGTACTCGCGCGCATCGTCGGGCAGACCGAGTTCGAGGTTCGCCTCCACCGTGTCAAGCCCTTGCTCCTGCAGCGCGTACGCACGGATTTTGTTCGACAACCCGATGCCGCGGCCCTCGTGCCCGCGCAGATAGAGCAGCACACCGCGCCCTTCCGCGGCAATGTAGCGCAACGCCAGGTCGAGCTGCTCGCCGCAATCGCATCGATACGAGCCGAGCACATCGCCGGTCAAGCACTCCGAGTGCAAGCGCGTCAGCACCGATGCCTGCCCGCCGACATCCCCCATCACCAAGGCCATATGCTCGGCATCGCCCGCGGCGACACGGTAGGCATACGAGGTGAACGTACCGTACCGAGTGGGCAAGGTGGCCTTGGCGGCAAGCGTGACGCATTGCGTGACGCTTTCGCTGCCGGCACGGGGCGACTGGGATGACGTGGACATGACTTGTCGAGGGTGGTCTTTTAATGGTTCGCGCACCGACGGCCGGCACGCGCACCGCGAGTTTACCGCTAATCGCCGTTTGCGGCCTGCCCCGCCATCGCGGCACGCGTCGTCACCGCCTATACTGGGAAACAGCCCCGAACCCGCGCAATGTATCGTGCCCCGGAGCTCGACCCCGCCCCCAACTGAGAAGACGGAGATTCCTATGCCCACCGTTGCGCAGATTCTCAAGTCGAAGCTGGACGACCCACTGGCCGCGAAGAGGAGCGCCGGGACGCCGGTCCTCACGATCGATGTCGATGCGCCCGTCTTCGACGCCGTGAAGATGATGGCCCACCATCAAATCGGCGCGCTCATCGTGACCGAGGGCGACGAGGGGAAGATCGCGGGGATCATCACCGAGCGAGATTACGCCCGCAAGATCGTTTTGCTGGACCGGTCGTCGAAATCGACGCGCGTCGGCGAAATCATGACCCGGCAAGTGCTGCACGTGCGCATGACCGACACCACCGAGGACTGCATGGCTTTGATGACGCAACACCGCATGCGCCACTTGCCCGTCATCGACAATGGGAGGCTCGTCGGCATGGTCTCGATCGGCGATCTCGTCAAGGCGATCATCTCCGAACAAGAATTTACCATTCAGCAACTCGAACACTACATCTCAGGCGTCCGTATCTAGCTTTCCCCTCCGACGTGCCAGGCGCGCGAGCATTCGCGCCGCCGGGGTCGCCGATCTCCCTCCCCCCGTTCGCTCGCCCCGGAACCGTGCCGGCGCCGCAGCCGACGTTTCGCCCCGCGGACGCTGGGCCTCGCCAATTTCGGTTAATCACCTTTGCATTGTTCGCAAAGATAAACCGCCCGAGACACGACAATGAACGTTGATTATATGAGTGCACGCCAAAATGAAATCGGTTTTATGCGTCCAGCACAACAAAATAATTGACAGGCCCCTCAATCTAAAGCCAACGATTTGTTCGTCGATTGAAATCGATCCCATCCGCACCTCGGCTGAGACTCTATTCAAAATCGCTCCGGCAATGCGTCGATTTTTTGGAATTCGACGGATGATCGTTCTTCCGTCTGATATGATTCCGCAAAAAACGGGTGCCCAAAATCGGTTTTCGGTAGATAGAGCAATTTAATTTGCTTCGGGCAAGTAATATTTTCGATATGCGAGGACATATGCCACGTCAATTCATAGAGCCAATGTCGCCGCTATGGCGCGCGACGGACGAAAAATCGTGGTTCGAGGCGCTTGCCTCGCTGGGGAGGAAATATGGCTTCGACCATACGCTGTTCGCCGTGGTGCCGCGGCCGGGCATGCGCTTCAGCGACGCTTACCTGCGCAGCACCTACGACGCGAGTTGGCGGCAAACATACGACGAGCGCTCGCTTTTCCGCATTGATCCCACCGTCGCTCACTGTCTCACGCAGACATCACCGCTGATTTGGACCTCATCTCATTTCGCGGAGCTGAACCAGCGGGAAATGTATGAGGAGGCCTGCGAGCACGGGCTTTGCACCGGCATCTCGCTGCCAATTCACGGGCCCAAGCAAGAAGTCGGCATGCTGTGCTTCGTGCGCAGCGAGCAGCCGCCACACTCGTCCGACGCACATATAGAGCGCACGTTGCCAATGCTGACGCTCTTGCGCGATGTTGCCTTCGATACGAGCCAGCGTTTTCTGGACGGATACACCGAACGGCTCGTACCGAAGCTGACCCCGCGCGAATACGAATGCTTGAAATGGACGGCCCAAGGAAAATCGACATGGGAAATTGCCAAGATCTTCGGGTGCGCCGAAGCCACCGTGAACTTTCACATGACTAACATACGCAGTAAATTCGGCGTCAGCTCGCGAAGTGCGGCTGCGGTCAAAGCGACCCGAATGGGGTTGATAGATCCTGACTGACCAACGCCGCCCGCGGTGCCGGCACCCTCTTTTGAGAAACGGCGCGAATATCCTCCTCGGAAATTCGCGCCTCGAAATAGAGCCTCAAAAGGATCATGACGGGTTTTGGAATATTGGCACCCAGCTCGAAACGGCTGCCGCGCGATTGCGTCACGCCAAAGCGGGCCCAGAATGTCTTTTGGCTTTCTTTTACCTGTCTGCGGCAAGACTGAATAAAAGCACTATTTATTTCAACCCTGACCAGCAGGCTGGCATCTTCAGTTTGCGGTTGACGGATATCGGTCATGGACATGGCTTTCACCTGATCAAGGGACGTACTCGATACCCGCATCATCCCAAGTGTCACCGATGTTTTGTACCTATCTTGATTGACAGTTACACCCGGCACGCAAACTGCATATGGTCTATGCCTCTTAGTTAAGAAATTAACGAAAAACGGGAGAGCGAGATGAACTCGAAGATCACGATCGACAAACAATGCAGCTTCGATCTCGACGCGCTGGCACAAATGCATCGGCTACGGGCCAGAATATTCGGGGAACGTATGGGGTGGGACGTCGCCGTGCTTTCAGGGATGGAAATCGATGGCTACGACGCCCAGTCGCCCCATTACATGCTCGTGCGCGACGAAAGCGACAAGGTATGCGGGTGCTGGCGGCTGCTGCCGACGGAAGGACCCTACATGTTGCGCGACACGTTCCCTCAGCTTTTGTACGGGCAGGAAGCACCGGCCTCGCCTCGGATTTGGGAATTGAGCCGCTTCGCGATCGTCTCGAACCCGCGAACGGGGTTCGGCTTTGGAGGGCTGGCGCTTGACGCCATGCGAGCCGTCGTCACGTTCGCCGATCGGCGCAATCTCGCGAGCTATGTCACCGTCACCACCACGGCGGTCGAACGGCTACTCGTGCGTGCGCACATTGCAACGCGACGCTTTGGGCCGCCGATGCGCATCGGCAATGTGGATGCCGTTGCGCTGTCGATCGATCTAGGCGAGCAAACGCACGAGGCACTGTTCGGGCGCGCTGCCGGGTGCGTCGACGCGCGAGGGGCATGCCGGGCACGCAGGGCTCGGGCAATCGCTTAGGACCGCTGACGAATGCGCTCGACGGCGCGAAAAAGCCGTCGAAACCGAGGCGTATCCGCTCGGCGATTCGACGAGCCGCGCTTTCGCGGGCTGCACTCGCATCAGTGTCGATCGAAGCCATGATTTGTCTCGCACAGCTCGTCGGCCGCGCGCGTGAAGCTGCGATGCCGCGCAACGGTCTCGAACACCTGCAGGGCATTGAGCGGCGGCAATCGACGCATCGGCTTCAGTCCTTGCGCTGCCGGCAGCCGGCCGTCAGAGCGCTTGCGCTCGAGCACGCGCGACTCGGCAAGCGGCCAAGTCCCACGCTGCGCAGCCGACGCTCTTGAACACGATGGGCATCGTGCTGGCGACCCTACCGGCAGACGATCGCTCATCGGCCGCGAGCACATCGGCCAGCGCTTTGACGTGCGCCCAATCGACGCCCGCCTGAATGAAATCGCCGGCCTCGTGCGGCGCACCGGCCGGATCGTCGACGTAAAGCGCGCTGCCCGCGAGCGTGCGCGGACCGATCTCGGCCATCTCCGGCGTGAACGCCCCCACACCGATCACGAGCCGGTTAGGCCGCGCGGATTCGTCATAGACGGGCGCCCGGCTGGTCGTGAGCGTGATGACGACATCGACCGTATCCGGAATCGCATCGCCGTCGTGCGCACGCATAGACATCCCGTTGCCGTGATTCGCACAGAATGTATGCGCTCGCGCGGGCGCGCTACCGCGAACGATCACGCGCGCCTCGGGATAGACCGCTGCCAACGCCTGCGCATGATGAACCGCTTGGGTGCCCGTACCGATGAGCAAAATCTCGCGCGGCGCAACGTGCAAGAAGGTACGCATCGCAAGCAGCGTGACAGCCGCGGTACGCCGCCCCGTGACGGTCGGACCGTCGAGTGCCAGCAGCGCCTCGCCCGTATCGGGATCGCACACGCTCACGTGGCCGTGAATCGTCGGCAACGCCCGCTGCCCGTTGGCGGGGCATACGTTCACGAGTTTGTGGATGGCGAGATCGCGGGCCGCAGCGGGCATCGACAGCATGATTCCTCCCTGATTGAGCGGCACCACGAGCCGCGCGGGGCTGGCAATTTCGCCGCGCGCCGATTCAACGCATGCTTGCGCCAGCGCGTCGACGAGCGCCGCGAAAGGCGTCAATCGGGCCGTCTGTTCAGCGTCGAAAAACTGCAACGTCATAGGGTTTTCTCCAATAGGGGCGCCTGGCACGCGTTCGAACCGCGCCGCCGGCCGATGGCGCAAGGATACGGCCAAGCATGGCGCCGGCAACAATCAGGCATTTGCCGATTGCCTCACGGCGCGCGTTGACTGTCAGTAACGAACTTAACCTGTCGATACATTTTTTGCCGGCGGTTCGCGGGGCGTTGCCCGGTAAAATACGCCCGCCTCCCATACTTTTACCGCTGCGGTGCATCCTTGTGACAGAACCGCTTTTATTCCGTGACCGCCCTGACGCCGCGACGCCTCGAAGCAGCATGACTACAGAAGCCAACTTAGCGGACTCACTGGCCGTTGCCGATCGCGTGCGCGCGCTGATGGTTCGTCATGGCATCGGCAAGCGGCAGCAAACCACCGAGCTGTGCCGGATCCTCGATCTGAGCTTTTCGCAGGGACACCGCAAATTGCGCGGCAGCAGTCCCTGGACACTCGCGCAAATCCGCAAAGTAGCGGAAGCCTTCGGCGAACCGCCCACGCAATTATTCGGCGCTCAAGAACATGGGCTCGACGCGCCCTGTGCGCGGCCACGCGAGGCGATGCTCAACATGGGCCCGTTCGAAGGGCCGTGCATTGCCTGGATCGGTGAACCGCTCGGACCGTACGAACGCGCCGAATTCGTCGCATACGGCGAGGGCGATCGTTGGCGCATCGTACGCTGCGACGGCGCGCCCGGTGAGTATGCGCACGAAGTGCTGAAGATCGAAATTCATCCGCGCAGAGGCGAAGCGCAGCGGCCGACGATTGCCGTCGTGGATGGCGACCAAGCCGCCTCGGAAGCACTGTGCGATTACCTCGCTCAAAACGGTTTCACGGCCGCCGCTTACGATCGCCTCGCCGTATTCGCCGATGCGCTGCGCACACAAGCATTCGATGCCGTCGTCACGGATTGGCTCTTCGACGGCTATACAGCGGCGGCGGCGATCGAAGCCGTTCGACGCTCCCCGCAACCCGATGCGCCCATCTTTCTGCTAACGGGCGATTTGTTGACCGGCAAAGCGAGCGAGTCGGAGATCAGCGAAGTCATCCGCCGTTTCAACGTAGCCTGCTACGAAAAGCCCGCGCGCCTGGCAATTCTCGTCGCCGATCTCTCGAAGCGCTTGGGCCGCGCGTGAAATGCGCCCTTCTCGCGGCGCCCGATGCCCTGAGCGCCGATTGAAGAGCAATCGCCCCGGCGTGGCCGGGGCTTGCCAACGCGTGCTCAGACGTCGAACTTCACGCCTTGCGCGAGCGGCAATTCGCGGCTGTAGTTGATCGTGTTCGTCGCCCGTCGCATGTAGCTCTTCCAGGAGTCGGAGCCCGATTCACGGCCGCCGCCCGTTTCCTTCTCGCCGCCGAACGCCCCGCCGATTTCGGCGCCGCTCGTGCCGATGTTCACGTTGACGATGCCGCAATCGCTGCCCGCGGCCGACATGAACTGTTCGGCTTCACGCATGTCGTTCGTGAAGATCGCCGATGACAGCCCCTGCGGCACACCGTTGTGCAGGGCAAGCGCTTGCTCGAAGTCGTCATACACGAGCACGTAGAGGATCGGCGCGAACGTTTCGCGTTCGACGACGCCCGTCTGTTCCGGCATCCGCACGATCGCGGGACGCACGTAGTAAGCGCTGTCATGTCCCACATCGACGCGCTCGCCGCCCTTCACTTGGCCGCCGTCCTTGCGCGCTTCGGCAAGCGCCGTCTGCATCGCATCGAACGAGGCGCGGTCGATCAGCGGACCGACGAGCGTTTCGCCGTCGAGCGGATCGCCGACTTTGACGGACGCAAACGCCTTTTCGAGGCGCGGCAGCAACGTATCGACGACGCTGCGATGCACGATCAAGCGGCGCAGCGTCGTGCACCGTTGGCCCGCCGTGCCGACGGCCGCGAACGTGACGGCCCGCACGACGAGATCGAGGTCGGCGCTCGGAGCGACGATCATGCCGTTGTTGCCGCCGAGTTCGAGAATGCTGCGCGCAACGCGCTTGCTGAGCGCTTGCGCGACTTCCATACCCATGCGCACGCTGCCCGTCGCGCTGACGAGCGGCACTTTATGCGAACGCGTCAACGCTTCGCCCACCTCGCGGCCGCCGATGACGAGTTGCATCAAGCCTTCAGGCGCAACGCCCGGGTGCGCCTGATCGAATTCGCGCACCGCTTTCGCGAACAGCGCTTGGCAAGCGATGGCCGTGAGCGGCGTCTTTTCCGACGGCTTCCAGACGATCGGATCGCCGCATACGAAGGCCAGCGCCGCGTTCCACGCCCATACGGCCACGGGGAAGTTGAAGGCCGAGATCACGCCGCACACGCCGAGCGGATGCCACGTTTCCATCATCCGGTGCCCCGGACGCTCGGATGCGATCGTCAGACCATAAAGCTGGCGCGAGAGCCCCACCGCGAAATCGCAGATGTCGATCATTTCCTGCACTTCGCCGAGCCCTTCCGAACGGATCTTGCCCGCCTCGAGCGTCACGAGCCGGCCGAGCGCGTCTTTATGCTCGCGCAGCACATTGCCGAAAATGCGCACGAGTTCGCCACGCAGGGGCGCCGGCACGGTGCGCCACTTTAGAAACGCGGCGTGGGCGGCTTCGATTTTGCGCTCGGCATCCGCCGCCGAATCGACGGCGAGCGTGGCGAGCGTCGCGCCGTCGCGCGGCGAGCGGGCCGTCAGGGCATCGCCCTTCCAAGCCGAAAGGTCGACGTTGAGCGCTGCGAGAATGTCGTTGACTACCATCACGTCCTCTTAAATGTCGGGTTACTTCGTCAAAATTCGTCCGGGACGTTCGCCCGGTCGTTGCGCAGTGAAACGCCCTCGCCCAGCGATTGAAACGCGTTCCCACCACCTATGCAAGCCTTCAAGGCTACGCCTGCGAGAGCGCCGACGCGAGCCGGCGCACCCCTTCGAACGCCTCGGCTTCGCTCGGGGCAGCAAACGACAGCCGCAAGCTGCTCGCATCCGGCTCGCGCACGAAGAACGCGTTGCCAGGCACGAACATCACATTGCGCTCGATGGCGCGCTTGAGCACCTCGGCGGCATCGCGTCCGCCCGTCAGCCTTGCCCAAACGAACATGCCACCTTCCGGCGCGGAAAACTCCACGTCCTCTGGCGCGAAATGCGCCAGCGCCTTCAGCATGGCCTCGCAACGCGAGCGATAAGCGCCGACGATCGATCGCAAGTGCAGCGCTAGGCTGTCGCTGTCGAGATAATGGCGTGCCGTCTCCTGCGAGAGCGGCGCCGTGCACAAATCGCTCGTTTGCTTGGCGACGATCATCCGGCGCATGATCGGCGCGGGCGCGATCGCCCAACCGATCCGTAAGCCTGGGGCGACGATCTTCGACAAGCTGCTGAAATAAACAACCCAGTCACGCGCGCCGGGGCAGGCATCGGCCAACGCGAGAATCGGCGGCACGCTCGTGCCCGAAAAGCGCAATTCGCCGTAGGGATCGTCTTCCACGAGGACGATGCGCCGCTCGGCCGCGAGCCGCACCAGCGCCTCGCGCCGCTCGCGCGTGAGCGTGGCGCCGGTCGGGTTCGCAAAAGTCGGAACCGTGTACAGCAGCTTCGGCCGACTCGCAGCCGGCCACGCGTCGAGTTGCGCGGCGAGCGCATCGACATCGATCCCATCGCGATCGGTGCGCACCGTGACGATGTTTGCGCCTGCAAGCCGCAGCGCCGCAATGGCGGCGGGATAAGCGGGCTCTTCGATGAGCGCTGTATCGCCCGGGGCAATCAGCGTGCGCAGCAGCAAGTCGAAGCCCTGCTGGGAGCCAGTCGTCACCACGATGTCGTCAGCGCTGCACGCCACACCGCGCGCGTCCATGAGCCGGGCGAGCGAGCGCCGCAATAACGGCGCCCCCGCTGTGTCGCCGTATTGCAGACACGCGATAGGGTCGCCCCGGTAAGCCGCATCGAGCGCCTTCGCCAGGCCCTCGCGATCGAACAAATCCTTCGACGGATAGCCGCCCGCAAATGAAATCATGCCGGGGCGGCCGAGGTACTTGAACAGTTCGCGGATCGGCGAGCCTTGCGGCTCACGCAGCGGCGCCGCGAACTCGTAAGCTTCATCCGGCCTGTCGGTCAGCATCGTATTGTCCGGCTTCATCGCTTGCCCTCTCGGCTCGGTCTCGCAGTAGGCGTTGCGTTGGCAAAGTTCGGCGAGTGCGCCGGCTTCTTCCCTTTCGCTCACGCCGCCGCGGTCATTTTGAAAATACCGGTCGCATTGCCGGCATCGAAGCCCAAATCGAGGGCGACGCGCCCCGTATCCTCATCGAGATAGGTATCGCGCGTAATGAACTCGTAGAACGAACCGGGCACTTCGCGACGCACTTCGGTGCCATCGTCCCCACGAAAGACGCGCACAACCGGATCGGCCTGAAATGCCGTCTGTTTGACGCGCCCCGATGTCGACACTTCCACGCGTTCTTTGATGGGCCGGCCCAATGCGCGCTGCGCGTCCGCCACCGCGAATACATCGGCTACGCGATCGGTCGCATGATTGAAGGCGTTGCCCTCGGTCGAGATCCACGCCATTTCGGCGGACTCGGCCCGCAACGTCTCGTAATCCCCGAGACGCGGCACGATATGTTGACGATCGAAGCAGCGCACGAGGACCGGCAGCAATGCGCATGCGTCGGCGAGCGGTAGTGCCGCATCGCGATCGAGTTCGGCTAGCCACGCGACGGCTTGCGGCGTGAGCGGATCGATCGAGGAGCCGACGACGTTCGTAACGGCCGCTTGGAATGCCGTCGAAAAGCGCTCGGGATGCAATTCGCTGACGAAAAACTGTGCGATATGCTCGGGGGCGTCCAAATGCGCATAGGAGCGGCCCGTCATCTTGATCCGATCGAGCGGGTACGTTCCGTTCAAGCGATAGCCGAGCGGCTTCAAGATGCGTGTGAACGCGGCTTCTCCCGGAGGCAACGCGCCGCAATGCGGCCAACGCACGGTGCGCAGCGCACCATGATCGAACCGCACTCGCGCGCCTTCGCGAACGACATCGTCCGTGTAGGCGCGCCCCGTCGGCACCCGTTCGAGGAGCCCGGCAAACAGCGTCATATTGAGCGCCTGCGCCAACTCGGCGCGCGTCGCGACGCCCGGATCGCATCGTTCCATCGATGCGGGTACGTTCATCAATTTCACCAACTGCTGGGCGGTACCCGCTCCGCACGCGGCCTCGAGCAGAGCGTCGAGATTGCTGTTCATTGCATCGTTCCCCATTTCATGCGCATCGTGAAAAGACCGTCCTGAAACCGCACGCTCGTAGCGGCGAGCGTCTGAGGTTGCGCCGATGGAGTGCAATTGTCCCCGTCGCACTCTCTCCCCACAATTGATTTAAACTCACGAGTTCATTCAAAAAACTCACTAAGTCGCCCCGTAACGGCCTAATAACGGCCCAAGTAACGGCCCAGTAACGGATCGATTTCGCGCGTGGTGACATCATCGATGAGAAAAGGCATCCCCAATCTCGCCGCCCTGCAGGTTTTCGAAGCGGCGGCACGGCACGAAAGCTTCACGCGCGCGGCCGACGAGCTCTCGCTCACGCAAAGCGCCGTCTGCCGGCAAGTGGCATCGCTCGAGAACCGGCTCGGTGTCGCGTTGTTCCTGCGGATCAAGAAGCGCGTCGTGCTGACACCGCACGGAAGCCATTACGCCGCGCAGATTCGCAAAAGCCTCGAGCGCATCGAGCGCGACACGCTCGAACTCATGGCGCAACGCGGCATCGGCCGCGTGCTCGAACTAGCGGTTGTGCCGACCTTCGCCAGTCAATGGTTGATTCCGCGCTTGCCGCTATTCCGTGCGCTGCGGCCCGACATCACGATCAATCTGTCGATCCGCACCGAGCCGTTCTTATTCAGCGATTCGCCGTTCGACGCCGCCATCTACTTCGGAGAATCGGTATGGCCCGGAACGCAAGGCACGCTGCTGTTTCGAGAGGGCAACGCGGTGCCCGTATGCAGCCCCGCACTCACGGCGGATTGCGCGCCGCTCACGAGAGAACGCCTGGTCGATATGCCGCTGTTGCACTTGTCGACTCGGCCCGACGCCTGGCGTGAATGGTTTCGCGCGCACGGTTTCGGCGACGATGCGCGCGCCGTGCGCGGCCCGCGCTACGAGCTCTTCACGATGCTATCGAGTGCAGCCTTGGCGGGAATGGGCGTGGCATTGATGCCCGAGATTTTGATCGCCGACGAACTTGCGTCAAAACGCCTGGCCGTCGCGCTCGACATGCCGCTTGCAAGCGATGCCGGCTACTACCTCGTTGCGCCCGACGCCGTCGCGCAGGAAGAGCCATTCGTCGCGCTGTCGCAATGGCTCCAGTCGCTCGTGCCGGATTCGATTCGCTCGGTCGTTCCCGAAAATTGAGAATCGCCGGCGCGAATCACCGGCTCGGCTTGAATCGCTCACGCGGCAGCCTGCGCGACGATCCATTCGCGAAAGGCTTCCATCGCAGGCGCCATACGTTTGGACTTTAGCCAAGTCAGCCAATAGCCGCCCGTGCTGACCTCGATTTCGAACGGCCGCACGAGCCGCCCCGACTGAAGCTCGCGTTCGAACATGCGCGCAGGCGCGAGCGCCACCCCAGCGCCTTGCATCGCCGCCTCCACCATCAAACGCGACGAATCGAATACGGGGCCGCGAATCGCGCCGCCCGGCAAGCCGGCCGCCGCCAACCATAGCGCCCATTCGTCGGCCCGGTACGAGCGCAGCAACGTCTCGAGCGCGAGATCGCGCGGCGCGTTCAGGCGCTTGGCCAAATCGGGCGCGCACAACGCCGTGAGCGGCGCATCGAGCAATGCCGCCGCTTGGGTGCCGGGCCAATTGCCGTCGCCGAAGCGAATTGCGAAGTCGAATCCTTCGGCCGCGAAATCGACGAGATTGTTGTGCGTGAGCAGCCGCAGTTCGATAAACGGATGCGTGGCGCGAAACCGAGTGAGGCGCGGCATGAGCCAACCGACGGCGAACGTGCCGACGACGCCCACTGTCAGCACTTCGTGAAAGTGCCCGCCCTCGAACTGCTTCAGAACGGCATCGATGCGGCCAAAGGCGTCGGAGACGACGGGCAAGAGCGCCTGCCCCTCGTCCGTCATCGCCAGGCCACGCGGCAAGCGCTTGAACAACCGAGCACCGAGCCGCTCCTCGAGCGAGCGCACTTGCTGACTCACGGCAGCCTGCGTCACGTTCAACTCGCGCGCGGCGCGCGTGAAGCTCAAGTGGCGCGCCGACGATTCGAATGCACGCAATGCGTTCAGCGGCAGATGTCTGGCCATACCCCAAGACCCACAAGAAAAAGTTTTGAGTCTGAAAAATTAACGTCGATTGTCCTGTTCCGCCGAAAACGCGATATTCATGCCTCTTTCAACGGAGCGAACACGATGCAAAGAAGACGATTCCTAGGAACCGCGTTGGGCGGGATGATAGCTGGCCTATCGGTTCCTGTGTTGGCGAGCACAGATTACAGCGCCACGCCATCTCCGCAAGTCGACGCGCGAGTGCGCGCGATCGAATCGGCACTGGCCTCGATCGAGGCAGGCATCGCCGGCCGGTTGGGCGTAGCCATATGCGACTTGGAAACGGGTCTGCAAGCAGGCCACCGCGCGAACGAACGGTTCCCGATATGCAGCACGTTCAAGCTGATGCTGGCGGCCGGCATCCTGGCCCGCGTCGATCGCCATGAGGAAGATCTCGAGCGCCGCATCGTCTATGGGCCCGATCGGCTCGTCGAGTACGCCCCCGTCACACAGCGTCACGTCGGCGGCCAGGGTGTGACCGTGGCCGAGCTGTGCGACGCGGCCGTCGCGATGAGCGACAACACGGCGGCGAACCTGCTGCTCGAAACGATCGGCGGCCCTGCCGGCTTCACTGCGTTCATGCGGCGATTGGGCGATACTGTCACGCGCTTGGATCGGAACGAACCGTTGCTGAACAGTGCGATACCCGGCGACGAGCGCGACACGAGCACACCCATTGCGATGCTCGACAGCATGCGCAAGGTGTTGCTTGGCGACGCGCTGTCGCCCGCGTCGCGTGCGCTGCTCCTGGCGTGGGGCGTCGGGACCCGCACCGGCGATGCGCGTCTTCGCGCCGGCGTGCCGCGCGAGTGGCGCGTCGCCGATAAGACGGGGACGGGCGAGCACGGAACGACGAATGATATTGGAGTGCTGTGGCCGCGAAATCGCACGCCGATCCTCGTCACCGTTTATTTGACCGAAACGCGTGCCGCCGGTCGCGAGCGTGAGGCCGCGATAGCGGACGTCGCCCGCGCGATCACGAGAAGCGTCGAAGCACTTTAACGAGGCCTATGAGGACACGAGTCATGCGCGCGGCAGCACGAAGCTTTTACGAGGCCACGGTACAACGACCCGAGCGGCCCTCGCAGTCGCGCACGCGGGAAGAAGCCACCGTCTGCATCATCGGCGGCGGGTTCGCGGGGCTTGCCACGGCATTGGGGCTCGTCGAGCGCGGTGTGCGCGACGTCGTCGTCCTCGAAGCGCAGCGCGTCGGCTTCGGCGCATCGGGACGCAACGGCGGATTCGTCTTCGGCGGCTACAGCCTCGATTGCGCCGATCTGCTGCGCGTCTTGGGCCCGCAGGACGCGCGTGCGCTCTATCGATTGACGCTCGATGCGGTCGCCCTGATCGGCGCGCGCATCGCGAGCCATGGCATCGATTGCGATGTCGTCAATGCGGGTGTCATTCTCGCCGATTGGTTCGGCCGCCCGGAAACGCTCGCCGCGCAACGTGAGCTCATGCGCGGCTCATTCGGTGTGGAGTGGGAGCCGATTTCGCCCAGCGCGCTGCGCGAGCGCTTGAAAACCGATCGATACCACGGTGGCTTGCTCGAGAGGCACGGGTTCCATTTCCATCCGCTCAAATACGTGCTCGGGATCGCGAAAGCGCTGACCGGCGCGCGGGTGCGCATCTATGAGCAGAGCCCGGCCGTTCGAATCGCGCGAGAACACGATCGATATTTAGTTAGCACAACTCACGGTTCGATCGTCGCTCGCCACGTCGTCATGGCAGGCGGCGGTTACGCCCGCGGGATCTATCGCGCCGTCGAGCGCGCGGTACTGCCGATCGCCACGTACGTCGTCACGACGGCGCCGCTCGGCGCACGGCTGAAGGAAGCGATTGACTGTGCGGCGGCCGTCTACGATACGCGCTTCGCCTTCGATTATTACCGCGCCCTGCCGGACACGCGCATTCTCTGGGGCGGACGTATTTCGATCTTCGAACGCAATCCACGCGCGATCGCGAATCTGTTGATGCGCGACATCGTGCGCGTCTATCCGCAATTGAAAGGCGTCGAACTCGACCATGCGTGGGGCGGCATGATGAGCTATGCGCGGCACAAGATGCCGCAGATCGGGCAATGCGGCGATGGTGTTTGGCACGCGGTGGGCTTCGGCGGACACGGCGTGGCGCCGACGACCGCCGCGGGCGAGATCCTCGCCGCGGCGATCGCGGAAGGGCGGCCGATACCTAAGCCGTTCGCCCGTTTCGGCCTCGAACCAACGTACGGCATCCTGGGGCTGGCCGCGGCCGAACTGACCTACTTGAGCAAGATCGCCGCAGACGAGCTTGCCGAACGCCGGCAACGCTAACAGCAGGCACGCGCATCGCCGTAGCGCGTAGAAGCGGGCGCTGCGCCCATTCGAGCGCAGGCGTTCTCCTACTTCGACATCGGCACTTGAACGTTGTCGGGCCCGGGTCCGGCTGGGGCTGTCGCCGCACCCGA
The DNA here is from genome assembly GCA_964425025.1 of uncultured Burkholderia sp. Taxonomy (GTDB): domain Bacteria; phylum Pseudomonadota; class Gammaproteobacteria; order Burkholderiales; family Burkholderiaceae; genus Trinickia. Next base: position 27,108 of record CAYRLJ010000011.1, read on the forward strand.
CTCGACGATCGCCCGGTCCACGAGCGCCCTCGCCTCCGTGCTGCTCGCATCGGCCGCGAGCGCCTTACCGGCGTTGTGCCAGACGCAGGTCCAACGCTCTTGCACAACGCAAGCGCGGGCCGCGCTCAACGAAGCGTCGCGCTCCTGCTCGCGCGAAACTAACGCTTCGTGCAAGCCAAGCGCTTCGCCGTTACTCGGATCGGCCGCCAACGCTCTATCGAGCGACGCGCGCGCACCTCTCAGTTCGTTCTTCGCAAATTGCGCTTGCGCGCTGTTCAATGCACGATCGGCTGCGGCGCGTCCGGACTGCGCTTCGCTCCGCTGAGCGCGATATTGCCGTTGCGCGTTCGCGACCTCGCTGCCTGATGGGCTCGCCTGCGCAGAACGGCCTGCGTGGCTGAGTGCGAGCCCATTCGCGTATGCATCGTTCGCGCCGTTTCCCGGTCCGCCATCGGACGACGCCCCATTGCCCGGAGCGCTGCTCAACCGCGCGCTTTGGCCGATCGGTGCAAGTGCAGGTGCCGGCGTGGGCGTGGGCGTGGGCGTGGGCGTGGGCGCGGCGTTATCGCCAACGGGCGCCGGCGGCTGCAGCACGCTGCTGCTCGAGTGCGCGTTGCGGCCCGCTGGTGCTGCGAACGTCGAGTCATTGCCCCCGTTGGACGCAATCGTCCCCTCGACGGATTTCGACGAACCCGATAGCGGTAGAGACGAGGCCCCGTCGAATCGATGCACGGCGACCGCGCCTGCGTAGAGGATGACGAAAGCGGCGACGACCCATATCGTCGCCGTCTTTAGCCCCCATCCGCGCCCGTTCGGGGCGCGCACTTCGCCATAAGGATCGCCGTCGGGCGACGCGAACAACGGTGTCGGTGGTCCCGGCCACGGCGGGTCAAGATCGCCTGCGAAGCCGTAGGACGGCGCTCTCGGCTCGGCGCGCGCCGACGCGGCCGAGCCTCGCGGCGCTTGGCCCATGCTTCGCGCATGCCCCGAGCTTCCGGCCAATGCAAAGCGCGCGTGAGCGCCGCAGTGAGGGCAGAAGGCAACGGGTTCCGAAATTCGGCCGCCGCATCGGGCGCATGCCACCGGAAATTTTGGCTCGCGAGCGGTTTGATCGCGCATGGTCCGCACTCCTACGACGCGGACGAAGCAGGTGTTGCGCCTCGCTTCGAATGTGCGCTGGACGGTAAGAGCGCGATTAACCGCTCGATTCGAAAGAAAAGCTTATCCATGACCGTTTGTCGAATCGAATCAGTGGCCCACTATCGTTCAGCGACTCTCACGCGTCAAGGCGCGGTCTTGAATCCCCCCCGGCCAAATCGGCCAGAAGTTCGTCGTTCGGTGCCAATGGATTGCGACACCATTTCCCCTCGAAAAGCCCTCGAAAGCCGGATCCTTTCACGTGATGCACGGTTCATCAGCGCGACGTGGACCCCTGCAACAGCGTGCGGTACTCGCTGGGCGTCACGCCTACCGTGGCCTTGAACTGACGCGTAAATGCACTGTGATCCGTGTAGCCGCACAACGCCGCCACATCTGTCACCTTGTCATTCGATGCAAGCAATGCCGTGGCGGCATCGAGCCGCGTCTTCAGAAGAACTTGGCGCGGCGTCAAATGAAACACTTTGTGAAAATATCGTTCGAGCTGGGCAACGGACATGCCCGCCATCTGCGCAAGATGCGTCAAGTTCAGTGGCTGTACGTAATTTTCCTGGATGTATTGAACGACTTCCGCCAGTTTCGAGTAAGCCGGGTGCGTTCGCTCGTTCGCCTTCAAATCGCGCGATGCACCCGCGATCCCGAGCACGTGCCCCGCGCTGTTGAACAGCGGCACCTTCGACGTCAAACACCAACCCGGCTGACGCCCCGGATAAAGATGCAGTTCAAGCTGATCGATCATCGGCGCGCCGCCGTTGATGATCGATTGATCCTGCTCCAGGTATGCCGCACCGAAGCGCGATGGGAACACCTCTTCGGTCGTCTTCCCGACGATCCCGCGCTTATCCTTGCAGCCGCAGCGCGTCGCCAGCGTGCGATTGACGAGCGCATAGCGCGCGTCGCGATCCTTTAAAAAGAAAACGAGGTCGGGCAACGCATCGAGCACCGGTTCGAGCTGCGCGTAATACGGCAGCATGTCGGCAAGCGTTTCGGCGGCAGGCATTTGCGGCAAAGGAATCGTGGGGGGCATCGTCGCGAGGCGCTAAGAACGGCGCGGCAGGGATGCGCCGCGCAAAGCGCCTCGATTATAGGCGAGCGTCGTGGCCCGATCGTGCGTCGAGCAACGCGCCGATGCGAGCGGGCACGAGCGGCGGTCGCGGCGGCGCGGCGTCCCAACCGAAATACGTTTCGACAGCCGCGCCGCAAACGCGCCCTTGACACGGGCCCATCGCGCAGCGCGTGTGCAACTTCGCCTCACGCCACGTTTTGTGGGCCGATACGTCGCCGAACGCGACATCCTCGCACCGACACAGGATCGTCTCCGCGGTCGGCCATGCCCGCGCGCGCGCGCCAAGTGCGAACGATCGCTCGACGCGCCGCGCAAAACGCCGCCATCGGCCGAGTTCGCGGATAAGATGCGCCGGCGCCGGCAGGCCGCTGGCCGCACGGCCGGCGATTTCGCCTTCGGCGCGAGCCAACTCCATTCCGCCGATCCCCGTGCATTCTCCCGCGGCCCAGACACCAGGCACGGACGTTCGCTGCGCATTGTCGACTTCGATCGCGCCTTGCTCCACCGCGCACCCCATCATCTGCGCGAGCGAGACGTTCGGTACGAGCCCGTAGCCGCAGGCGATGCGATCGCACTCGATCGTCACCTCGCGTGCGCCGCGCGCGATGACGGCCGCTTCGACGCGTCCGCTTCCAAGCGCCTGCGTGACGATGCTATCGGCCCAGTAATGCATGCCGGCGAACCCCTGCGTCAATCGCATTGCCTGCCAGGCTTTCGACGGCGTCAAACCGAGCGAGAAACCAAACTGCAAAAGCGCGCGCCACGGGGCCTGTTCGACCACGGCGATCACCTGCGCACCCGCCGCGCGCGCCGTTGCCTGCGAGGCAATGAGCAGCGGCCCGCTGCCCGCCAACACAACGCGCTCGCCGCGCACCGGCATACCGCCCTTGATCAGCGCTTGCAGCGCCCCGGCCCCGGTCACGCCCGGCAAGGTCCACCCTTCGAATGGCAGCAATCGCTCGCGCGCACCCGCCGCGATGATGAGTTGTTCGAACGAAATGGACAGCCCCTCGCCCACCGACGATTCGACGATCAACACGCGTGGCTCGGCCAATGCCGTTACCTTGGTACCGCTGTACACCGTAACGTTAGGTCTGCCAACCAAATCGGACAAGGTCTCGCGCAACGTCTCGGGCATCGCGCCCCCCGGACCTTGACGCCATATCTGCCCGCCCGCTCGAGGGTGATCGTCGACGATCGCGATAGTCATACCGCTCGTCGCAGCGGCCCGCGCCGCGGCAAGCCCTGCGGGCCCCGCGCCTACGATTACGAGATCGAATTTCGCTTTCATGAGGACGAGCCCTCGGTACGAATCGCCATTCCGTCAAGGCAAATCGTTTGGCAGGCCAGCACGTGGGCGCGCCCGTCGATCGTCATACGACACTCCTGACATACGCCCATGGCGCAAAGTGCGGCGCGCGGCTGCCCGCTCACCGACCTGCGCGTCCCACGCACGCCGTAACGGCGAACGACGGCGGCCACGACCGTCGTATAGACAGGCACTTCAAGCGGCACGCCGTCGATCGTGACCACGACAGGCCTCTCTTCGCGATCGTTCCCCTCATGCCCCATGGCTAGCCTCCATCGCAAATCGGTCGACTCGATAAGGCGCCACGTCGATCGCGGCGTGCGTACCGGCGATTTGCGCGGCAAGCAACTTGGCCGTCGCGAGAGACGTCGTGACGCCAAGGCCTTCGTGCCCCGCGGCGATCCATACGCCCGGCAGCGCGTCGCCGGCCGGACCGATAATCGGCAAACCGTCCGGCGTCGCCGCGCGAAAGCCCGTCCATGCCCGAATTGCGTTCAGCGACGGCAACGACGGCAGGTAACGCGCCGCGCGCTCCATCATGCGGGCAAGCACGGACCATTCGACGGCGGGATCGAGGGTATCGAATTGACGTGACGAACCGAGCAGCACTTGGCCCGTCGGGCGGGGCTGTGCATTGAATGCAACCGATGCGCCCGCTGTTTGATGCGCGCTCTTGATGTAGCCGAGTTCGAGCACCTGATGATGAAGATAGCCAGGGTAGCGGTCGGTGATCAACAGATGCCCTTTCTTCGGCACGATCGGCAACCACGGCACGAGCCGCCGCGCGCAGAGTCCATTGGCGACGACGATCAAGCCGCCGCTCACCGTCTCGCCACTCGCCAGCCGCACCTCGCCGCTTGCCAGCGCCGTCACTTCGCATCCCAAACGCACGCTGATGTTTCGCGATCCCGCCGAATGTTCGAGCAGCCACTGCGCAGCGCGCGGGGCATAGACGATCGAGTCGTCCGGCACGAGCAAGCCGCCCGCCATCGGCGTGGCGAGCGCCGGCTCGCATTCGCGCAGCGCCGAGGCGTCGAGAAACTCCGTCTTGATGCCGCCGCCGGCAAACGCGCTTTGCAGCGTACGCGCCGCATCCCACTCTTCGTCATCTGCCGCGACCCACAGCGTGCCGCAACGCGAAAACGCATCGGCCGCGCGTAAAGACGGCCCAAGGTCCAACCAAAGTTCGCGCGAGTATCGACTCAACGCGAGCTCAGCCGGCGAATCGTTCATGACAACGATATGGCCCATGCCGGCCGCCGTCGCCCCGCCGCCGATACCAGCCGCATCGAGCACTTCGACAGTCATGCCTCGCGCCGCTAACTCCGCGGCACAGGCGGCGCCGACGATACCGGCGCCGATCACGACGGCATCGACCGTCATACGGGGTGCGTGCTCGAAATGCCGGCGGCGAACGGATCATCGGCCTCGAACAGCAGCTTGCCCTCGGCCATCACATACGCACGGCCCGTGATCGTCGGAACGATCGCGCGGGTATCGGGCGGCAAGCCTTGCGCCGATTCGAGCGGCACATATCGCCCCTCAAATAGGCTGCCGACAATGCTTTGTTGACGCCACACAGCATCCGGCGCGAGCTTGCCGTCGGCCGCGAGACAAGCAAGCTTCGCACTCGTGCCCGTGCCGCAGGGCGACCGGTCGTATGCATCGCCGGGACACAGCACGAAATTGCGGCTGTCGATACCGGCTTGCCCGCTCGGCGCGAACAGCTCGATGTGATCGATGAGCGCGCCCTGCGCGCCGGTCACGCCCTGGACGATCAACGCCTCGCGTATTTCATGCGTGAATGCCGTCAACTCGGCGATGTGCGACGCCTCGAGCGTGCGACCGTGCTCGGCGACGAGGAAGAACCAATTGCCGCCCCACGCAACGTCGCCGACGAGCCGGCCGGAGCCGGGCACATCGATCGCGACATCGCGCCGATAGCGATAGGCCGGGACATTGCGCACCGATACGCTGCCGTCCTCATTCAATGTCGCTTCGACGACACCGACCGGCGTCTCGATGCGATGCCTCCCCGGCGCGAGCCGCCCCATGTAGGCGAGCGACGCGACGAGGCCGATCGTGCCATGTCCGCACATCCCGAGGTAGCCGACGTTGTTGAAGAAGATGACGCCCGCCGCACAGCTAGGATCGAACGGTTCGCACAGCAATGCGCCGACGATGACGTCCGAGCCGCGAGGCTCCGTCACCACACTCGCACGCCAATCGTCGTGGCGCGAACGCAGGATTTCGAGCCGCTCGGCGAGCGGGCCGCTCCCGAGGTCGGGGCCGCCCGCGATCACAAGACGCGTCGGCTCGCCGCCCGTATGGGAATCGATGATGTCGAGGGTTTTCATGGGAGTAATGTTAGGAACGCCGAGCCGCCGCGTCTTGACGCCCGTGCGCGCCGCGCATGCCGATTTCGGCATATTCCGGTGCGCCGCTCGACGCTGTGCCGAAATCGTCATCGCCGATGCGCGAACGGCGCAAGACGCATGCGACGCTCCCGCCTAAACTGCCCTGGCATTGCTCTCATCGACCGCTTCCGGAGATACCGAAATGGCAACAGTCTGGCAAGGCGTCATGCCCGCCGTCACGACGAAGTTTCACGAAGATTTCAGCATAGACCGCGCTTGGACGAAGAAAAACATCGAAGCGCAAATCGATGCCGGCGTGGACGGCATCATCGTCTGCGGCTCGCTAGGCGAAGCCTCGACGCTCTCGCTCGACGAAAAGCTGGAAGTGCTCGATATCGCCGTCGAAGCTGCCCGTGACCGCGTGCCCGTGCTGCTGACGATCGCCGAAGACAGCACGCTCGAAGGATGCCGCCAAGCAGAACGCGGCGCGAAGCATGGCGCCGCCGGTTATATGGTGTTGCCTGGCCTGCGATATTTGTCGGACCGTCGCGAAACAATCAACCACTTCCGCATGGTCGCGAAGGCAAGCCCGCTACCGATCATGGTCTATAACAATCCGCTGGCTTACGGCGTCGACATGACGCCTGACATGTTCAAGGAAGTCGCAGACGAACCGAAGCTCGTCGCGATCAAGGAATCGTGCGGCGACGTGCGCCGCGTGACCGATCTGATCAACGCGGTGGGAGAGCGCTACGCGATCTTTTGCGGCGTCGACAACCTCGCCATGGAAGCGATGCTCATGGGCGCTCAGGGCTGGGTCGCCGGTCTTGTCTGTGCGTTCCCGCACGAAACGGTGGCGATTTACCGCCTGCTGCAGGCCGGGCGCATCGAGGAAGCACGGACGATCTACCGTTGGTTCGCGCCGCTGCTCGCGCTCGACGTGTCGTCCAAGCTCGTCCAAAACATCAAGCTTGCCGAAGCGATCGTTGGCCTCGGCACCGAACCGGTACGCCCTCCGCGGCTGCCGCTCGTCGGAGACGAACGCAATGCCGTCGAGCAATTGATTCGGAATGCTATCGAAGTCCGGCCGCCATTGCCGCAGCTTTAAAGCAATAAAGCAGTCGAACCGCGCACGTTAGAAGCGGCCTTGACGGCCGCTTCTTCCCGCTTCTTCCCGTCTATTGATGGTGTCTCTATCGCAGCGGGGCCCGTGCTCGGAGGCATCCTCATCGCGGCGTGGGGTTGGCGCAGCATTTTTCTCGTCAACGTGCCGATTTGCGTGGCGGGCCTCGTCGCAACGTTCGCTTGGATACCGCGCCGCGGAGAGGATACGGCGCACGCGCATCTTCAGCGGCCAGCGGGCATCGATTTGCCAGGGCAGTGCATTGCAATCCTGGCGCTGACCGCATTCACGGGCGCTGTCATTGAAATGCGTCCGCTCGGTGTGAGTCACCCGCTGATCGTCGCGGCGCTCGCTTGCTCGGTACTGGCCGGGTTCGCATTCGTCGCCGTCGAGACGAAAAGCCGTGCACCGATGGTGCCGCTCGCGCTTTTGCGCGACAGAACGTTCAGCGCGGCCGTCGTGTTCGGCATCTGCGTGAATATGGCCTACTACGGCACGGTCTTTGTCTTGAGCCTGTTTATGCAGCGCGTGCGCGGCGACACCGCACTGCAGGCCGGTCTCGCCTACCTGCCGCTCACCGGGGGCTTTCTCGTGTCGAACGTGGTGAGCGGATGGGTGGTCGCGCGCTACGGCCCGCGTCGTCCGATGATAATCGGCGCCGTCGTCGCCGCGCTCGGGTATGCGCTGTTGCACTTTACGCAGGCCGATACGCCGCTCGTCGCGATGCTGTTCCCGTTCGTATTGATCCCGGCCGGCATGGGCCTCGCCGTGCCAGCCATGACAACGGCCGTCCTCGCATCCGTCGAGTACAAGCGGGCCGGCACCGCATCGGCGCTGCTCAATACGGCACGGCAGGCGGGCGGTGCGGTGGGCGTGGCCGCGTTCGGCGCCCTGGCGAGCGGCACGGGCGCGGCGTCGGTCGTTTCAGGTTTGCAGGTATCGACGGCGATCGCTGCCGCGCTGCTCGTCGCGGGCGTGCTGCTCGCGAGCCTCGTGCACCCAGCGGCGCACATTCGCCAAGGTGCCGGCAAAGAAGCGGCAAGCTAAGCTAAAGCGTCGCATTCTGGACCGCACCCGTATCGAGCGCGCGCTCGATGAGGCCTTCGTCGCGCGCCTTCGTGATGGCGTCGGCAAGCAGTTGCTCGGGCGCGGCCATCTCCGCCTTCAACGATCCGATCAACCCAGACGCGTCGAAAACCACGAGCGTTTCGGCGGAATCGTCACGGCTGATGATGACACGATGTTTCGACTCACCCTCGCCGAGGCTTGCGCAAAAGCGCATGTTGAGTCCGCCGATTTGCTGCTCGAAGTTCTGAATCATTCGCAGGTCCTCCTTATGCACGTGCTTCTCGACTTGCAAGCAAGGAACGTGCTTGGCCCGCGCATCGTTGGGCAATTGAACGAAACCTGACGGATTCAAAGCGACGGCCGTTTCGGCGCGCGTGCGGCGTCGACGCTCGCGCCGCCGGCGCCGGTCACCATCAACAGCAGAAAGCCGCCGGCGATGCCGACGTTTTTCCAAAAGTGAATCACCATGTCGTGCTGAACCGCGGCATCGGCCACGTTCCAGAAGTCGTGCCCCAGGATGGCCGTGGCGATCGTGTAGATGGCCATGACGAACCCGAGCGGCCGAATCAGCAAACCGATGACGAGGAAGATGCCACCGATCACTTCCACGGCGGTGGCAATCGGCGCCGCGATTTGCACGAACGGCACCCCCTTCGCCTGCAGGTACCCGACGAAAGCGCCATAGCCGAGTACCTTCATGATGCCCGACCACAGAAAGAGCACAGACAGCGCCAAACGTGCAATGAGAATGATTCCCGAATCGACGGCACGCGTCATGTATCCAATCCTCCGAGTCCGTAAAAAGAATCGCGCGTCTTTCGGGCGCGGACGTCGAAGGTCAGGATATGCGCTACGGCCCGGTTTTCCAAGCGCCGATCGAACCCGCGCTCGCGCTGCGCGCGTCTAACGCGTCATCGGCTCGATGCCGCGCCATCGTTTAACGCGACGCAACATAGGTCGGAAACTCAAGGATTGCTAATAAGAAAGGCAGGCGCGGGCCAACCGCACCGTATCGCCCGCCCTTCCCGCATCATCCGGCCTTGACTTCAACCCGCCGCGGCAGCGCCGCCTCGCGACGCGGAATGCGCAGCGTCAACACGCCGTCTTGCAGGCTCGCGTCAATTTTCGAGGTGTCCAAATCGGCGCTGATCGAGAACGCGCGGGCATAGCGCGATGCGCGCACTTCGGTATGTGTCGCGCTCGAGCCCGCAGGGGTCGATACGGCCGTTTCCGCCTCGATCGACAAATTGCCGTCGTGTATTCTGATGTCGAGCTTGTCCTTCGGCACACCGGGCAAATCGGCCCATACCGTCACGCCGTGCTTGTCCTCGACAATGTCGACGGCCGGAACGAGCGTCGCGCGGCGCCCCGCCGCTTCGCGCTGGCTCACCGCGCCGGCGTCGCGCCGGGCGAGTTCGGTTTCGTTGCTCATTGATCGCTCCTTCGCCTAATCATTAGGGTTACTGAATATTGATTGCCGATTACTGAATCGTGATGCTGCGCGGCTTCGACGATTCGTGTTTGCCTATGCGAATGGAGAGGCAACCGTCCGTATATTTCGCTTGCACGTCGTCGGGGTTGGCGTTCGGCGGCAACTCGATGACGCGCCTGAATGCCCCCATGAAGCGCTCGCGCGCGAACGAACGCGTGTCTTCGCGGGTCGCCGCTTCCGGGCGCTTGCGCTCTCCGGCAATCGTCAGCAGGCCTTTATCGATCGAAACATCGAACTGCGACGCGGCAAAGCCTGGCGCGAAAACGACGATTTCGATCGCATCGTCCGTGGCCCCTACGTTCACGGGCGGAAAGAAACCCTGGCTCGAGCGAAGGCTCGCGGGAAAGCCGCCGGCCAGTGTCGAAAGATGGTTTTGCAGTCGATCGAATTCGCGAAACAAGTCGCCTCCGATGTTTCCAAATAGAAAGTCACTCATGATGGTTTCCTCTCGGTTTTCCGGCGCAGCTTCCAAGAACGACGTGCTGTCCGATCACGGTCCAAAAGTAGCGGCGGCCGCATCGATTTCAAGAGGTCGATTTGCGAAAACGTGAAACGGCTGATGCGCGCGCCGCCGCGCCGGCGTCGGCCGAGTAGACGCGGCCATGCCGGCAACGACGACAATCAGTTACGAATGAGCCGGTGCGTTATGCAACACGGGTCGGGCCGGGCACCTCAAAAGCGCATCCATGGCATAGTCACGGCAAGCACAACATCGAACCCGTGAGGAGGTGCCGTGATCCGCAAAACTCTCAATGCTTCCCGCCTTCAGGACGAAGTGAGCCGCCGCCTTCATCGCATTCATGAGCTTGTCGAAGACGGCGTCAAAATCCGCGTGCCCCGGCCTCAAAAACAAGAGCCCGACGCGAGTGGATGCAATTGGACGATGAAGCACTTCGGCAATGCGGCCGGCTACGATCGATTCGTCGAAGAAGTGTTGAGCACCGCGCGGGCCGAATACAACTTGTCCGATACGGATGATGCCGAGGACATCCGCGGCTTGTTCGGCGAATAGTACGCACGGCAGTGCAAACCAAGTCAACATTGCGTGTCCGCAACCGCTTCTTGCGCACCGCGCCTCGTAGCATGCGACGCGCCTAAGCGCGCCTAGCGCGGCATTCGGAGCCCCGTTTGCCACCGCATCGCCGACGGCCTCAACTGGACGTACCGGTCGACCCGATCGACATTTGCGCCACAATGTCGGCATTGATCGCCTCTGCCCTCGACATCGAAAATGCCCTCTTGTTCATTTCAACCCGGCACGCTCTGGCCCACGTTAGTCACGCGAGCGGCCCATGCCCTCGCATGCGGGGCGCTGCACCCAATAGAAACGAGTCAAACGGCAATTGACGACAGCGGCGTTCGCTTTGTCGCAAGGCAGGTCTCGAGCTTGATCGTCAAACCCGTTCAGGATGCGTCGGGGCCTCGGCCGCTCGTCGATCCGTTCCTGCCGCACGATCCCAATCTGTTCGTCTCCGACGTATCGGCAACGCACTTTGCGCTGCTCAATAAGTTCAGCGTCATCGACCACCACTTCCTCGTCGTCACGCGCGCCTTCGAGCCGCAAGAGGCGCTGCTCGATCAGGACGATTTCGCGGCATGGTTCGCCTGCCTTGCCGAATTCGACGCACTCGGTTTCTACAACGGCGGGCGCGATGCCGGCGCGAGTCAACCGCACAAGCACTTGCAGATCGTGCCGCTTCCGCTCGGGGATGCGTGCCAGGCGCTGCCGATGGACACGCTGATCGACGCCGCGTCGTTCGAAGGCACCATTGGCACTTTGCCGGGGCTCCCGTTTGAGCACGCGTTCGCACGGCTCGATCCGGGACCGCCCGAGCATGCCGCCGCTCAAGCTCTCGATCGCTATCGCAAATTGCTCGACGCCGTCGCGCTGCACCCCGTGCCTGTCGGCGGCCGCCAACATCAATCGGCCCCTTACAATCTGCTCGCCACGCGGGATTGGATGCTGCTTGTGCCGCGCAGCGCCGAAAAGGCCGGCGGCATCGCCATCAATGCGCTCGGCTTCGCGGGCTCGCTGTTCGTACGAGATGCGCAACAGCTGGATACCATGCGCGAGACCGGACCCATGACGCTGCTGCGGCGCGTCGGTTTCCCACGCCGTGACGTTGCCTAGCAACGGCAAGCTTCACAGCAAGCCGTATCATGACGGCGTTACGCTTGTTATGCCCTGTGCCCATGGTTTTCTCAATGCCCGCTCCCGCCGTCATATCGGTGCGTACGCTCGCCGTTCGCGCCGCGCCTGTCTCGCTTATATTGGCCCTCGCCGCTTGCGCGACCAATCCTCCTGCCGCGCAACACGCTTATGCCGATCCAATCAGCGTGTTTCCCATGGCCGGCTACGATCAGAACGTCGACCATTGGATCCCCCCAGCGAGCGCGAATTACGACACCCCGTTCTTGAGCGCGGCGGAGCAGCGCACGCACTGGAACGCCTATCTTTCGCGTTATTTCGGAACCGGCGAGCAAGATGCATCCCCGTGGAATCCGTCATACATCACGAACCGCCTTTACCGTCAGGGCGGCGCCGACATCGTCGATTTGCAGTTACGACGCATCGGCAACTACGATAACGAGGGCAAGCAGGCGCGAGCGCTCGGCTATGGACAAAACTATCGTCCGCATACCGCTCGTTGGATCGACGAGATCGAGCGCAACATGAACTTGCAGCAGTTCGCTCAAGCGCCGCGCTATGTGCCGAACTCGCGGGCGATCGCGACCGATGCGCTGCTCGTGCGCGAATTGCCGACGATGGACCCCTCGTTCTATTCGCACCGGCTGGCCGGGGAAGGCTACCCATTCGATAATTTGCAGATCTCGTCGGTGCGGCCCGGCACGCCCTTGTACGTACTCGGCCATAGCGTCGACGGCGCGTGGGATTACGTCCAAACACCCGACGTCCAAGGGTGGGTGCAGGCAGGCGGGCTCGGTTTCGTCGACGAGTCGTTCATCGCGGCCTGGTCGCATCGCTCGAGCGACGGCTGGGGCGTGGTCATCGCTGCAGCTACACCGGTGAACGACGATGGCGGCACGTTTCGCTTCAACGCGACGGCGGGGACGTTGCTGCCGCTGGCCCAGAAAACGGCGCAAGCGCCTGCTTCCCAGTACAGGGTGTTAGTGCCCGCGCGCGATATCGACGGACGTGCGGCGTTACGGCAGGCGCGCCTGCCGGATGCGGTGCTCGCGCCCGCGCCTATCGCCGCCACGCCCCATCATCTAGCCACGCTCATCAAGTCGTTGATCGGCCGCCCTTATGGGTGGGGCAACATGAATTTCTATAACGACTGTTCGTCCGAATTGCAGAGCATTTTTTCGGCGTTCGGCGTCTGGTTGCCGCGGCATTCTTCGGCGCAAATGACGGCCGGCGATATGACGGACCTTTCATCGGCAACGCCGGCGCAACGGCTCGACTATCTGATCCGGCACGGCAAGCCGATGCTCACGCTCGTTTATATCGGCGGCCACGTCATGCTGTACTTGGGCAATACGACTCACAACGGACACACGGTACCGCTCGTTTATCAGGACATTTGGGGATTATCGCCGGCCGATGACAGCCGCCGCGCCGTGATCGGCGGCTCGGTGATCTTTCCGCTATTGCTTAGGAGCCCTGAGGATCAAAGCCTTAAGTCGCTTGCCGCGACGCCGATCTTTCAGATCAGTGTGCTCGGCATGCCAAGCGGCGTGGCACCGCCGCCCACGGAGGAGAATCCGGCGGGTTGAGGGCGGCGGCCAAACTTCAAGCGTGTGCGTGGTCAGCTGGCTCCACGGAGAGTCGCATACCAATCGTCTTCAGGACGGCCAGTAGCGTTTTAAGCGTGGGATTTCCCTTTGCAGACAAAGCGCGATACAGCGATTCGCGACTAATGCCGGCTGCAGCCGCAACAGCGCCCAACCCGCCGTACGCTTCGGCTAATGTGCGGAGAGCCAGCAGACCCGCGGCCCGGTCATCAGGGCTGTCGAGCGATTCCATCGCTGCCTTCAAATACTCGACCGCCAACCCGTGGTCGGCGCGCAGTTCGGCGATTTCCGCGTCGTGATGGGACACTACGCCTTTTAGCTTGCTCATTTTTGCCTCCGTTTCCATTCCGACCACAGTTCCTTAGCTCGTTTGATGTCAGCCGCCTGGCTGCTCTTGTTGCCACCGCATAGAAGCAACACGATGGCCTTCCTCAGAGCAATACCGAACAACCTCTATCATGGCAGCCTTGTAGCTTAAAAGCTACTGTTTTATCATTTCCGGGACGATGCGACCCTCAATCGGCTGCCGAATCAGACAAAAAGCTGCCGCGAACCGCGTGTCGGTGGCATTGCGATGCTCCCGCGGCCGAAATAAACGACAGTTTGGGCACATTCCACCGATATTTTCCTCAGCGAACCGAGCGCCTCTGCGTCACCATTGACCGCTACGGCGCTCGTCATGAGTCGCCCGTGTGCGGCGCGATGCCGATGTCCGCCGCCGCCCCCTCGAAGGGGCGACAACGAAGGGAAATGGGCTGGCCTATGAATCAGAACAACGCTGTCAGGCAAATCGATCAGCTGACGGGGCTACGCGCGTTCCTCGCGCTGTGGGTAGTCGCCCATCACCTCTTCTACCCGTTCGAAAACATCATATTCATCGACTTCGGCACGCGCTTCGCCCTGTTCGACAAGGGCTATCTCGGCGTCGATGGCTTTTTTATCCTGAGCGGCTTCATTCTCGCGTACAACTACGCGAACGGCCGCCCGATCAACTATCGGGCCTTCCTCAGCGCACGTTTCGCACGGATCTATCCGGTCCACTTCGTGACGCTGATCGGCGCCGTCGGCATGATTCTCATCAAGCAGTACGTGATTCACAAGCACGTCATCGGCACTGCACAAAACACCTACCTCGGGCTTGCGGAGAATCTCGTCCTGCTCAATGCCTGGTCGTTCAAGTTCGTGACTGGCTGGAACGATGTCGCCTGGTCCGTCAGCGCCGAATGGTTTGCGTACGTCTTTTTCCCGGTGTTCGTGGCACTCGCCCCCGCGCGTAGCCGGCTCGCCAGCGGCGCCCTGCTCGTCGTTCCGGCCGCCGTGCTAGCCGTCCTCGAGGCAAACTCGGTGTTCGGTGGGCTCTCGCGGTTGATCCCGGAGTTCTACGCGGGCGTCTTACTGTTTCAACTGCGCCGGGCTTCCGGGTTCGCGACGTTGCCGCGCTTGGTTGGCCTTGCGTCGCTCGGCGTCATCACACTCGGCATCGTCATCTCGCGCGATATCGTGACGATAGCCGGCCTCGGCATGCTCATCTTCGCGCTGTCGTCCGATGCCGACTTCGTCTCGCCTTTGCTGGCCTTCGGCCCGATCGTCTACCTCGGCGAAGTCTCCTACAGCCTCTACATGGTGCAGCGCTTCCCGATGGAAGTGCTATCGCTCGCGCGCAAAACCAGCGCCGCGCTCGCGGCCACCCCGCCGCTCTTGCAACTCCTGGTGTTTCTGGCGCTGTTGCTCATCGCGAGCGACTTGTTGCATCGGTTCGTCGAGCTGCCCGGGAGAACGCACTTGCGCCGCTTGCTCTCGGGCCGGCGCGCTCAGCCGGCTACCACCGCGCAGACCAGCGACGCGGCGCCCAGCATAAGCAATGCGTCCCGCTCGGAAGCAGCCCCAGCGGCGGCGTATAAAACCTAGCCGCCCGTCCGAAATCAACGAACGATTGGCCATATCGCGACGGCATTCTCCGGAGCACGCCCCGCGCCCCTCAGTCACTATCTATCGATAACGACGTTGGGAGTCGCCGGCGGCGAAGCAACAACAAGGGAAAAGGATCGGGAATTGAATCGAGACAATAATGTAAAACCCATCGATCAGTTGACGGGGCTACGTGCGTTTCTCGCATTGTGGGTAGTCACGCGCCATCTGTTTCATCCGTACGACAACGGCGTCTTCATCGACTTCGGCATGCGCTTTCCATTGTTCGACAGAGGCTATCTCGGCGTCGACGGTTTCTTCATCCTGAGCGGCTTCATCCTCGCGTACAACTACGCCAACGGCCGCGCGCTCGACTATCGGGCCTTCCTCGGTGCGCGTTTCGCGCGCGTCTACCCGGTCCACTTCGTGACGCTGTTGGCTGCCGTCGCGCTCATCTTCGTCAAGCAGTTCGTGCTGCACAAACATGTGATCGGCACCGGACAAACGACCTACCCCGCGCTCGCGGCAAACGTCGTCTTGCTGAACGCCTGGTCGTTCAACTTCGTGACGGGTTGGAACGACGTCGCCTGGTCGGTCAGCGCCGAATGGTTTGCTTATGTCTTCTTCCCGGTGTTCGTCATGCTGGCGCCGGCGCGCAACCGGATCGTCAGCGGCGCGCTGCTTGTCGTGCCCGCTGCCGCGCTGGCGATGCTCGAATGGAAGTCCGGTTATGCGTTGTCGCTGCCGGGTGGGCTCGCGCGATTGATCCCGGAGTTCTACGCAGGAGTCCTAATTTTTCAATTGCGCCGTGCATCCGCATTCTCGGCGCTGCCGCGCGCGCTAGGCCTCGCGGCCCTCGGCGTCGTTGCGCTCGGCATCATCATCGAGCGCGATGCGTTGACCGTCGTCGGTCTCGGCATGCTGATCTACGCGCTATCGTCCGATGCCGATTTCATCGCGCCGCTACTGGCCCGGGGCGCGATCGTCTATCTAGGCGAAGTCTCCTACTGCCTCTACATGGTGCAGCGCTTCCCGATGGAGGCGATTTCTCTTGCGCGCAAGTCCAGCCACCTACTCGGCGCGATTCCACAGTCAGTGCAACTCGTGTTCTTTCTGGCGATACTGCTTGTGCTGAGCCATTTGACGCATCAATTCGTCGAGTTGCCAGGCAGAATGCGGCTGCGCCGGCTGCTCTCCGCCCAACGCGCTCAGCCTAAGGCCGTCGCACCGCGCGGCGAAGCAACGGGCGCGAGCAGCAACGTCCCTACTTGATCTCGAATTCAATTTTGCCGAACCCTTCGATCGTGCCGCGCACAACCCCCGGCCCGGTCGCCAGATAAAGCGGCGTATAGGAACCGGTCGTGAGCACCGTTCGAGCCGGGATCGAATGCCCGGTCTCGAGCGTGCGTGCCACGAGCCATGCGATCAAGCGCCGCGGATCACCTGCGGGGTGCCGCGCGACCCCTTCGTAGATTGAGTGATCGCCGCAGTAAAAGCTGACCGTCGGCGCGCTGAAATCGAAAGTGCGATCGTAGGGCCGGCTATCCCCGATCACGAGCGCTCCGTTGTTTTGCAGATCGGCCAACTGAAGCAACGGATCGACGTTCGGCCAGGAATCGAATCGGCTGTCGACGATTTCGACTACCACCGACATCGTATCGATTGCATCGATCACCTCGTCCGCCTGCTCTGATACCGCATGATCGATATCCTCCGCGAAACTGAACGCTATTTCGAGCTCGAGCCCAATGCGCGTGTAGTCGTCGCGACGAATGCCCGTCGCAGCGCCGAACACTTTCTTGGCAGGCAAAGGCGCGAATTGCGGGACGGCAGTCGGTGATCCCGCACCGATCTTGTAGCCCGCCCATCCGCCCAATTCATCGAGCACGAGTTGTTGCACGAGATAAGCTTCGTCGGCATGGGTCGGCTTGCACGAGGCAACGGCGCCCGGATCGATCGGCGTATGCGTACGACGCGCTTGCAGCAAGCGCGCGGCTAGGTCTTGGATGTTAGTCATGATGTCCGTTGCCTCCTTCTCACTTGTCGTCCGGGCGATTCTGTCCAGCGATCGCGCCGCCAAGACTATGCCGCCTCGCAAGTTGCGCGCCACCCCAGCGCCAATCTACGCGCACGGTATCGGACACAGGGCGCACCACGAAAAAACCCACCCGCGCTCGCGCGACGGATGGGTTCGAGACAAAACCCGCGACGCAAGAAGCGCCGCAGCTTTTCTTTTTCTTATTAGAACTTGTGACGGATGGCGACGCGTGCCACGACCTGCTTCGACGAACTCGATCGGTCGTCCGCACCCGGGATGAAAGCATTGTCGAGCGACGAGCCGGTGCTGTCTCCGGCAACCTTTTGGAATGCCCCTTGGACGTACACGTCCGTCCGCTTGGACAGGGTGTAGTCGACCATCAGTCCGAACGTATGGATCTTCGGTTTCACGTTGCCGCGGGTCGTCTCGTAGTGCTCCGTCGTAAAGACGTACTGCGCACCGATAAACATCGCGGGCGTGAGCTGATACTTGCCGTTGACCTCGAAGTTTTGATACTTCAGCGCATTGACAGTCGCGCCGGCGAGCGGGCCTGTCTGGGGTGTCAGGAAATCGCCGGTGACGAAATAGCCCGCATTACTCGTCGGGTTCTTGATGTTCGTGTTCGTGTAGACGAACCCGGCTGTCGCAGGCCCGAACGTGTAATTGATGCCGCCACCGAAGACGCGCAAGCGTGAAGAGACGAAGTTCGCGTCGTTCGTCGCGATGGCACCGCCCGTCGTCACACCAGGATTGTTCGCCTGCAGATAAGCACCGGCAACCAGCAAACCACCGTTCGTATATTGACCGCCCACGCTGTATTGACGGTTGTTCGCGAATCCAGGATCGTTGCTGAAGCTGTACGTACCTCCAAATTGGAACCCGGCGTAATCGGGGCTCGCATATTTGATCGTGTTGTTGACGCGGAATGAGTTGTCCGTGTTGTCGTTGTCCAACGGGTGCGAGAACAGATAGCCAGCCCAGTTGCCGTTCGCCGTAGTCTGCGCAAGGTAGTCGACGACCGAATCGTATTGACGGCCCAGCGTGACCGTACCGAAGTTGCTCGACAAGCCGACGTACGCTTGGCGGCCGAACATGCGGCCACCCTGGTTCAAGCCGCCATTGCTGGCGTTGAACCCGTTTTCCAATTGGAAGAGCGCCGTTAGGCCGCCGCCCAGATCCTCCGAGCCCTTCAAGCCCCAACGGCTTCCCTGGGCATAACCGCTGGCCAACTCGTACACGTGGCCGCCGCGAACGTTATTCGTGTAATCCAAACCTTCATCGATCAGGCCATACAACGTAACGCTGCTCTGCGCGAACGCCGGAACGGCAAACGCCGTCAACGCAGCGAGGGAAAACAGATGCTTTTTCATGGAGTGCTCCAAGCCGGCGAATTTATTGGAAAGATCTTGTCGTGCGGGCCGTGCCCGCTTCTTGCTTCTTCGGCGATCGATCGCTCTGGGTCTCTCTCGCACTATTCGTCGTATCGACGGAATGGACAGGATGTTTGCACGACACTATTGGCAAGTCCATCACGCGACGCATGAGCGCGCTATAGCGTTGCGAATTGCCAACTAATATGACGCAATGAACCGGCGTAACCGATAGCAGTCGGAAAAAAATCGCGGCAATCTAGTAGAAACCCCGAGTAGAAAATGCATGAAAATGCGGGCGGCTACAGCGATGAATATGCTCGAAACCTAGGGCTGCTCCGCTGGTTTGCCTGTTTTGATTTTGCAAAAGATGGCGGTGATGAACGGTCCGACATGATGGACGATCGCCGAACTTCCCCCCTCCCTGACCGCGGTCGTCACGCTTTCTGTCGAGCCCAGCACCACGGCTCCGTATGCGGAATCGGCAAGCAGCTTGCCGTCGCCCTTATGGAACATCGGATCGTCCTTTTGATAGCCGACGATCGCGAACACGCGGAAGCCGAACGCCGTCAAATCGGCACCGTGGGCCGGATTGAACGCGTTGATCGAATTTGGCTCGACATGTGTCGGATGCGGGTCGATCAAGCCTTGCGTTTCCAACGCGCCGATGAAGTCGTGCGCGGGACGGTCGCAATGCAGTGATTCGTCGAGCGACGTAACGGGCGACACAGCGAACGCCGTTGCCGGCGATGCGGCGATGAGAGCGGCAAAGAAGGGGGCGGCGAGACTGAAGCGTTTCATGTTGGCAATGGCGCTCGGCCAGAACCGGGCGGCGTCACGAGTTTGGATTGGCGCATAGCATACGGCGTGCCGAATCCAATGTAGGCGAAAGAGGGCACTTTACCTCGTTCGGGTTCAGCACGTCCGGCAGATGCTCCCAATGGGCTCGCCGCTCCACGGGTACCGTTACGCGCCTGTCTGGCATGAATTGATATTGATAGGGCGTTTCGCCGGCCGAAATACTTACACCGCCTGCCCCGCCAGCTCCCCGAGCCGCCGCACGGCCGCCTCCAAGTCACTCGTCCAACGATTGCCCGCATTCACGCGTAAACAATCGTCGAACGCACCGCCTTCGCCGAACAGATGACCCGGGGTAAAACTAATCCCTTCCGCCCGCGCTTGTTCGAATAACGGACGAGTACTGCGCGGCCCACTATCAAGCTCCGGCAGCTTCGCCCAAAGCACTAACCCGCCGGCGGGATCCGTTACCTCGGTTCCCTCGGGAAAGTACCGCAACACGGCCTCACGCAGCGAGCGCTGCTGACTTTGCAGCGCCGCCTTCAAACGCCGCAGATGCAATGCATAACCGCCCGTCCCCAACAATTCCGCGACCGCCGCTTGCTGTAGCTCGGCTGTCGCCATGCTCGTGGTGTACTTGAGCGCTTTGACGCGCTCCGTAAAGCGCCCGCCGGCAATCCATCCCAAGCGCAATCCCGGACACAAGCTTTTTGAAAATCCCCCGCACAGCAAGACATTGCCATGCGCATCGTCGAAAGCACGCACGGGTCGTGGCCGGGACTCGCCGAAACACAGATCGCCAAAGATGTCGTCTTCGATCAGCGGCACATCGCGTTCGCGCAAAAGCTTGATGAGCGAACGCTTCGCCCTATCGCTCGGTACCGTGCCGAGCGGGTTGTTGCCGTTTGCCACCGTCACCACGGCTTTGATCGGCACGCCGCGATCGAAAGCCTGCTTCAACGCATCGACATCCATACCCGTACGCGGCTGACAGGGAATGGGAAGGACGCGCATCTCGAGCGCCCGCAGCATCTGTAGGAGTACGAAATAAGTCGGCGATTCGACGGCGATGACATCCCCGGGATGAGCCACCGCCCGCAAAGCCAGATTCAACGCTTCGACACAGCCGTTGGTCACGACGATCTCGTCCGGGTCCAACTCGCACGCATAGCGCATCGCCTGCCGCGCAATTTGCGCACGCAACGCCGGGTACCCGGTTCCGCGCACGTGCGATCCGACAAGATCGCGCTGTTGATAGGCAAGCCGACGCAACAACACGCTAAAACGCTCGACGGGGTAGAGCGACGTCTCCGCCGAAGCCAAATCGAGCCGCACGGCAGGCGGCGCACCGGCGATAGCAAGATGATCGCGCGCCTGAGCATCGAGTTCGGGCTCGGGCCCGACCCATCGCCTTGCGCCCGCATCTTTCATATCGCTTACACCACCTGAGCACTTGCCGCGCCGTGAACGCTTCGCGACGAAATAGCCCGAGCGAGGCCGAGCTTCGATATGGCCGCGCGTCTCCAGCCACCGCAGCGCCTGCAGCGCCGTGGACATGCTCACGCCATACTGTGTCGCCAGCGTTCGCACCGACGGCAAGCGCGTGCCTTCCTCCAATGCGGCCTGCTGGACCCCGTCCCAAAGCCGTTGCCCCAATTGGCGGTACAGCGGCGTATCGTGCTCGGCAGAATCCATGGCGGTCGAAGAATCGCGAAAATCTGTTATGTAACAGATTCGCGCCTGTTGTGCATAGGGACACCCCACGCGTCATGCCATCATGGGCGCATTGGCAAAGCACTCGGCAAGGAGTTCGAAGATGGAAGCAATAGCGTTGAAGTACGACTTTCGCAGCGATACCGTCACGCGCCCAAGCCCCGCAATGCGCGCGGCCATGGCGAGCGCCGAGGTAGGCGACGACGTGTTCGGCGACGATCCGACGGTCAAGCGGCTCGAAACGCGCGTCGCCGAGCTCATCGGTAAGGAAGCAGCCCTCTTCGTTCCGTCCGGCACGCAGTCGAATTTGATCGCGCTGATGACGCACTGCGAGCGCGGCGACGAATACCTCGTCGGCCAGCAAGCCCATTGCTATCGATGGGAAGCCGGCGGAGCGGCCGTGCTCGGCAGCATTCAACCGCAGCCGCTCGAAAACGCCGCGGACGGTACGCTTGCCCTCGCCGACATCGAAGCGGCCATCAAGCCCGACGATCCTCACTTTGCATGCACGCGTTTGCTCGCGCTCGAAAATACGATCGGCGGCAAGGTTTTGCCCACGGATTACGTGCAAGCCGCGACGGCGCTCGCCAAGCAGCACGGCCTGTCGTGCCATCTCGACGGCGCACGGCTGTTCAATGCGGCCGTGGCGCTCGGCTTGCCGGCCGCAACGCTCGCCCAGCCGTTCGATACGGTGTCCGTCTGTCTCTCGAAGGGTCTCGGTGCGCCTGTCGGCTCGGTGCTCGTCGGCTCGACGACGGCGATCGCCCGCGCGCGGCGCTTGCGCAAAATGCTCGGCGGCGGCATGCGGCAAGCGGGCATCCTCGCCGCTGCGGGTCTTTACGCGCTCGAAAACAACATCGATCGTCTCGCGCACGACCACGCGAACGCCCGCATACTCGCGCAAGGCTTGGCCAAGCTGCCCGGGCTAAGCGTCACCCAGCCCGATACCAACATCATTTTCGTCAGCGTCGAAGCGTCGGTCGCGCCCAGTTTCGCGGCGCAGCTCGCGAAGCATGGCATCGGCGTCGTCTCGACATACGGCTCGACACGCCAGCGCTGGGTCACGCATCTCGACGTCGACGCCGAGGCGGTCGACTACGCCCTCTCGATCGCGTCCGAATTGTTGCTGCGTGAGCGGTAAGCCAACGCCATTTAGTTGCATATACAACCAATCGTCACTCCAACAAGAGATCACGCCGATGCAAGCGGATAACTTTTCCCTGGCTGACTACCTCCACCGAATCGACTATATGGGCACGCCGAAGCCCGACATCGAAACGGTTGCTCGCATGATGCGGCGACAGCTGTTTTCGGTACCGTTCGAAAATCTCGACGTGCAAGCGGGGAAAATCGTCTCGCTCGTACCCGAGGAAATCGTCGAGAAGATCGTGGCGCGCAAGCGCGGAGGGTATTGCTACGAAGTCAACGGGCTGTTCGCAATGGCCCTTGAATCGATCGGCGTTCCCTATCGATTCGTCGCGGCGCGGCCGATGTTCTATCCTGCACGCCGGCCGCGTACTCACATGGCACTCGTGATTACGGTCGACGGCGAGCGCTGCCTCTGCGATCTCGGCTTTGGCAGCTACGGCATCCGTGCCCCGATGCGCCTCGATTCGTTGGACGTCGAAATCGAACAGGACGGCGATACGTACATGCTGAGCCTGGGGGACGACGGGTTCTATCTGCTTCGCGCAAAGGTGGACGGAGAATGGACGAACCAGTATGCCTTCGACCTTTCGCCTCAAGAGTGGGTCGATTTTGTCCCGGCGAACTATCTGAATTCGACGCATCCCGACGCGATTTTCGTGCAAAAGACCGTAGCCGTCCTGATGACCGACGCAGGCCGCAAGATTTTGGGCGGCGACAGCTTCAAAATCGTCGCGCACGGGCGGACGGAAAAGCGTAGTGTTGCTCCAAGCGAGCTGGCCGAACTTCTCGCCCGCGAGTTCGGATTGGCGATGCCCAGCCGCGCTTAAGTCTTCGCTGGCAAGCTGTCACAAATCGGCGGCGTGCATCGTCTAAGGTCCATTGACGACAACCACGCCCGCTTTGTACTGCCCGATATGACCACAGCGCCCACTCGCTTACCCGCTGATTCCGATCCGTTCGATGCGCTCCGGCCTAGGCTATTCTCGGTCGCGTACCGGATGCTCGGTACGCGCGCCGACGCAGAAGACATCGTTCAAGACGCCTGGCTGCGATGGCAGCAAAACACCGATCGCTCCGCCGTGCAATCGGCCGAGGCTTGGCTTGTCACGATCGTGACGCGGCTATCGATCGATCGGCTGCGCGCGGCAAAGGTCGAACGCGAAGCGTATGTCGGCCGATGGCTGCCCGAGCCGCTCGTCGAGGCAGCCGAGGAGCGCACGCCCGAGGCGGTCGTCGAACTCGCGAGCGATCTCTCCGTCGCGCTGCTCTGGGTGCTCGAGCGGCTATCCGTGGAAGAACGCGCGGCGTTTTTGCTACGCCACGTGTTCGACCACGGTTACGACGAAATCGCCGCGCTGCTCGGCAAGACCGAGGCGGCGTGCCGGCAGATGGTCCATCGTGCGTCCGAGCGCGTGCAGCAAACGCGCGTGCGCTACGACGTGCCGCGCGAAGCGCACCGGCGCGTGGTGGAAAAGTTCGTGCTTGCGGCGCGATCGGGCCAGCGGGACGCCATCCAGGCGCTGTTGGCTGAAAACGTAGAACTGGTGGGCGATGGCGGCGGCAAGGTCCCGGCCATCTTCAAAGTGCTGCATGGTGCCTATCGTATCGCCAACCTATTCTGGGTCACGGGGAGGCGCTTCGGCCCGGACACGGTTTATCGCCACGCGCTCATCAACGGCGAACCCGGCGTGTTGCGTTATATCGGCGGCAAGCTCGAGTCGGCGATGGCGTTCGCGACGGACGGGGAACGCATCGTCGGCATCTACGCCGTACGCAATCCGGACAAGCTCGCGCACATTCCCCAATCGCTCGCGTCATAAAAGAGCGCGGACTCTGTCACAGGCACACGAAACGCCTCGTCTTGTTGGCATGGACGCTGCATAGGGCAGCGCTCCGTTTCCAACCGAAAGGGCAACGCCATGACACATACCGCTCGCATCAACTATCCGCAGCTCGCACCTACGGCATTTCGTAACCTGTACCAGTTGTCGGCCGGCTTGCGGCGCGATCTGCTCGGGCATCGTCTCGTCGATTTGGTCTTGCTGCGTGTGTCCCAAATCAACGGCTGCGCATATTGCATCGACATGCACTGGCGCGATCTGATCAAAATGGACGCCGATCCTCGGCATCTGAATGCCGTTGCCGGATGGCGCGAGGCTCCCTTCTTCGATGAGCGCGAGCGCGCGGCGCTCGAATGGGCGGAACTCGTGAACGGCGTTCCGCACACGGACCCAAGCGACGAAGCCTTCGCGCGGCTGCGCAAGCAATTCACCGACGAAGAGATCGCGGAGCTCGGGTTCGTTATCGTGACGATCACCGCCTGGAATCTGCTCAATGCGAGCTTTCGGAATCCGGTGCCGGAAAACGTTTGAAGCGGTAGGGATGGGCGGGTCAACCACCCCGCCCACGACGGCTCGAATCGAACCTTTCTTTTGCATTACAATCGCACGCGTCCTACACACGCCCGCGCACCGAGTGCCCGCTTACCTCATGCATCGATCCCAATCACGCCTGCTCGAGCTCGATTTCTTCCGTGGTCTTGTCTTGCTCGTGATCGTCGTCGATCACATCGGCGGCAGCATTTTGTCGCGGTTCACTTTGCACTCCTACGCATTTAACGACGCCGCCGATGTATTCGTTTTCCTCGGAGGATACGCGGCGGCCATGGCTTACCTCTCGCTTGCCGCAAGGCGTGGCGAACGCGCGGCGCGCCAACGCTTCGCCAAACGCGCCGGCGAGCTTTATCGAGGCTTTCTTGTCACGGCCGCGTTGATGCTGGCCATCAGCGCCACATTCGCCGCACTGCGCATCGAAGCGCCCAACCTTGCCATGCGCGATCTGCGCGATCTCCTTGCGACGCCCGCGCAAACACTGTGGGACGTTGCCTCGCTCAAACGCCAGCCCTACCTCGCTTCGGTCCTGCCCATGTACATCGGATTTGCGCTAGCAACACCGATCATCGTACCGCTCGCGCAACGATGGCCCTGGCATCTGCTTGCGGTCAGCGCAACCGGATGGGGTTTGGCCGGCTTTGTCACCGACTGGCTGCCCTCGATCGATCAAAGATCTTGGCATTTCAATCCACTCGCATGGCAATTCGTGTTCGTCCTCGGCGCGATCGCCCACTGTCACCCCGTCTATCAACGGATCCGAACCCTGCGCTGCGCCGGTTGGCTCAGCGCGGCGGCGATCGGCATCGTGCTTTGCCTTGCATCGGCCAAACTGACCGGCACGAGCGAGCTGCGCGTCTTCGCCTCTAAACCCGACCTCGGCTGGCTGCGCCTAGTCAATTTCGCGGCGATCGCGTGGCTAGCGGCCGACGTGACGTGCCGCGGCTGGATCGCGTGGCTTGCACGAAGGCTGCGATGGATCAACGGCATCGGACGCGCGGGCCTCGCTTCGTTCATCGCCGGAGCGGGGATTTCACTGGTCGTCGATTCAATCCTCTATGCGCTCACCGATGGCCTCTTGCATGTTCCGCTCGGGCTCGCCGCCGATGCTGCCGCCGTCGTCGCACTCATCGCGGTGGCTCACCTGCGCGAACGTCCTATCGGGGTTCGCATGGCAACGGCAGCCTCATGACTTGCGCGATCACATCACACCGATCGCCTCAACGAGAAACATCGCGCCAAAGCACGGTCAAAATCGTCATCAGTGCCGGGCCGATGAACAGCCCCACCAAGCCAAACGTCTCGGCGCCGCCGAGGATACCGAACAACACGAGTAGAAACGGCAGCCGGGTCGTACTGCCGATAATGGCCGGCCGCACGAAATGTTCGGCAATAAAGACGACGACGACGCCCGTCGCCACCACGGCCACCGCCCCCATCACCTGCCCCTGAACGACAAGCCACAGCGCAGCAATGCAAAATACGATGGGCGCACAAAACGGCACCATCGCCGCAATCGCCGTGACGAGGCCTAGTTCGGCTGCGTGCGGCAGGCCCGTCGCGAAATACGCCGCGCCGATCAGCGCACCCTCGCCAAAGCCGACGACGACGAGGCCCGTCACCGTACCGCGCACCGCCGCGGCCATCTGAATCGCGAGATGGGTACCGTCGGCACCGAACATCCGGCGCATGGCTGTGATCAGTTGCTGGGACACTTGCGGCCCCGTGCGCAATACGACGAACAGCGTGAGCAGCATGAAACCGAAATGCACGATGCCCCTCAATGCGAGCGAGCCGAAATGACGGCTGGCCGTGGCAACGTGGCTGCCGCGCAATTGCTGCATAGCCGGCGACTCCTCGAGCGGACGCGCGAGGTTCGCTTGCCACCATTGCGCGATCCGATCGCCGAACGGCAGTTGCTTCGCGAACTCTGGTAACGCGATGCCGTTTTGCTCAATGTCGGAAAGCCAATGCATCAGGTTATGCGTTTCGTGCAGCAGCTGAGAAAAAATTGCCACGATCGGCAGCACGACGAACAACCCGACCACGGCCGTCATCGCCAATGCGATGGCACTCGCGCGCAGCGAACTCTGTCTAGGTGAACTCACGCGCTGCAACAACGGCCAAACGACGATCGCGATCACAAGCGCCCAGACGATGGACGCAATGAACGATCGAATGATCCACAGCGCCAGCACGACGAGCACCGCATACAGCAGCAGCGTCCCGATGCGCTGTCCGCGCTTTCCGTCAAAGTCTTTCGTGGCAAGCGGAAAAATGGGCATGAAGATCGCCTTTGCAGTGAGAGTGCCGATCGCGGCTATCTTATCGAAGTTCGCCGGGCGGCCGTCATGGCGTCATTGACTTAACATCGGTCTGTGCAAAGAATCCGAGCCGACGCGCCTTCGAACGATCCTTATTTCCGGAGCGGCCATGCGCTTGCATTTCGTCACCTCGTCATCGTCACGCCACAAGCGTGCGGTCCGACCCGCCGCGTTCGCGTTCGCGCTCGCGTGCGCGATCAGTGCGGGCGGATACGCATGCGCCGACGAAAACGGCAACCGCACGACCGAGCCTGCCGCCAGTCTCCCACATATAGCCAGCGCGACCGCGCCATCGAGCGCCGACGCTCATGCCGCGCTCGCGGCAAGCGCACCGCTGGCCGCTTCCGCGCCGGAAAATACCGCTTTCGTGCCCGTTCCGCCCGAGACGTCGATCGTCACGAAGCACGCGCTGAGCCTGGACGGCCACCGGCTCGAATATCGCGCCACCGCGGGCACCCTGCTGTTGCGCGACGAGAACGGCGAACCCGCCGCGAGCATGTTCTACGTCGCCTATACGGCGGGCGGTAGACGTGACCATGATCGAGCGGGCGATCACGGCGCCGGCCGCCCCGTCACCTTCCTCTTCAACGGCGGCCCGGGCGCCTCGAGCGTGTTCTTGCTGATGGGCTCTTTCGGCCCGACGCGCGTGCATACGTCGAGCCCGTCGGCAACGCCGCCCGCCCCCTACGTGCTCGCGGACAATCCCGATTCGTTGCTCGACAAGACCGATCTCGTCTTCGTCGACGCGGTCGGTACGGGTTTTTCCAAGATCGTCGGCCATGGCAACAGTAAGCAGTTTTGGAGCGTCGATGGCGATCTAAACGCCTTCACCCAGTTCATCGACCGTTACTTGACCGTCAACGACCGCTGGAACTCGCCGAAATTCCTCGTCGGCGAATCATATGGCGCGGCACGCGCGGCCATGCTCGCTTACCATCTTGGCCAGCACGAGATCTCGCTCAACGGTGTCGTTTTGCTCTCGTCGGTACTCAATTCGGGCACGCACGCGCCGGGGCTCGATCTGATGTACGTGCGCTACTTGCCGTCGTACGCCGCGACCGCGTGGTACCACGACAAGCTTGGCCCTTCGAAGCCCACCGACTTGCCCGCGTTCCTGAACGAAGTACGCAACTTCGCGGCAGGGCCGTACGCCGCGGCGCTCGCGAAGGGCGATGCGTTATCCGACGCCGAACGAGATGCGATCGCCGCGCGCGTTGCCCGGTACACAGGGCTCGATGCGCAATACATCGTCAGAGCGCGGTTGCGCATCGAGCCCTCGCATTTCCGGAAGCAACTCTTGCTCGGGCAAGCGCGCAGCGTGGGGCGCTACGACAGCCGCGTCGAAGGCATCGAGTATGACGACGACTCGTCCTCGCCCGACTACGACGCCTCCGAGAAGTACATCACCAGCGCGTTCAACGCTGCGTTTCACGCGCATTTGACGCAGGACCTGCACTATCCAAGCGATACGCCCTATCGCGTCTTCAACGGCCACGTGCTCGACGCGTGGGTCTGGAAGCACCGCGTATGGTGGGGCGAAACGCTGAACGTGCCGTACGCTGCCGCGGACCTCGCCGAAGCGATGCGGCAAAACCCGCGTCTGCAAGTGCTTTCCGCGAATGGCTACTTCGATCTCGCCACGCCGTTCTCCGCAACCGAGTACGACCTTTCCCACATGGGCCTCGAGCCCTCGCTGCGCAAGAATTTGCGCGTCACCTACTACGCGACCGGACACATGATTTATCTCGACGACTTGGGATTGCACGCGCTGAAGGCCGATTTAGAGCGATTCTATGACGAAGCGGCCCGCCCGTGATCGTTCGATTCAACGCGCAATGCATGAATTAACCAATAGAATGATTCTCGCCGTTTATTTAACATATTAGATAGACCCGCTTTTCCACTACTACTATTCACAGCTACACGCGGACGCTTTTGACCTGTTAGGTTAAGCACGCTCAATAAATCGTTGAGCGTCTTTTTCCCCATTAATCCAAACGATGGCTCGAGACGAGCAGCAAATTTTCAGTCCGTTGACTCACCGCTATTCCGCGGATACGGCGTCTCTTGACGATGTACTCCTAGGAGGTCAAATTGAACTCGAAATTTAAATCGAAGGGGCCGGTACCAAGTATTTGTAAAACTGCGGCATTGGCATTACCGCTCTTGGTCGCGGCGCTGCCCGCTCATGCGGCCACGACACCAACGACATGGGTCAGCACCGAAACACGGGCTTTTCTGACGCCGCAGCAGATGCGCACGCTCGCGGCCACGCCCCAAGCGCGAGCGCTGGCAGGTGAGCAAACACACGTCGTTGTCAGCCTACGCGCGCGCAACATCGACAAGCTCAAGGCGCTCGGACAGGCCGTCAACGAGCGCGGCAACGCGCAATATCATCACTTCCTCACACCGAGCGAGTTCCTAACCGAATTCGCACCGTCCGAAGCCCAAGTTCAAAAGGTCGTCGCGTATATGCGCAAGAACGGCTTCATCAATATCCGAGTGTCGAAGAATCGCCTGTTGATTTCCGCCGATGGCACGGCCGGCACTGTGCGGACGGCGTTCAACACGCCGCTCGTGCACTTTCGCAAGGGCAACCGCACCGTCTTCGCAAACTCGGCACCCGCCGAGGTGCCCGAAGCGCTTGGCGGTACCGTGCTATCCGTGCTCGGGCTGCAAAACGCGACGCGCGCGCACACGATGGCGGTGCGCGGCCCGCGCACGCAAGCGACGACGATGGCGGCCGGTACGGAGACCGGTCACAATCCGCTCGAATTTTCTTCGATTTACGGGGCGAGCAACCTGCCGACCGCATCCAATACCACGGTCGGCATCATCACGATCGGCGGCGCGAACCAGGCCACGCAGGATCTGAATCAGTTCACTTCGGCCAACAATCTGGGCGCCGTCAACGTCTCGGCCGTACAAGCGGGCGACCCGACCGGCAACTATAGCGACGACCAGCAAGGCCAAGGCGAATGGGACCTCGATAGCCAAGACATCGTTGGAGCCGCCGGCGGGGCCGTGAATCAACTGATCTTCTACGAAGCCGACATGAACGCCGCGGGCAACACGGGCCTCACGCAAGCGTTCAATCAAGCCGTCAGCGACAACACGGCAAAGGCCATCAACGTCTCGCTCGGCTGGTGCGAAACCGATGCTCAAGCCGACGGGACGGTGGCCGCGGAGGATCAGATCTTCGCAACAGCCGTGGCCCAGGGGCAGACGTTCTCGGTTTCGTCAGGCGACGAAGGCGCCTACGAGTGCAACAACCGCGGATATCCGAACGGCAGCACGTACTCGATCTCGTGGCCCGCTTCCTCGCCGAACGTCATTTCCGTCGGCGGCACGACGCTCTTCACGTCGGGCAGCAACTGGGCGAGAGAAACCGTTTGGAACGAGGGGCTCGACGGCAGCGGCAAGCTCTGGGCATCGACCGGCGGTATCAGCCAAGTCGAGCCGCTGCCTTCCTGGCAGAATTCGCTGCCGGTCAGCCCTAAGCCTACCGGCCGCGCCGTGCCCGACATTTCGTTCGACGCGGCACAAAGCTCCGGCGCGCTCGTCTATAACTACGGCCAGATTCAACAGATCGGCGGCACGAGCCTATCCTCCCCGATCTTCGTCGGATTGTGGGCGCGGCTGGAAACGGCAAACTCGAATACGCTTGGCTTCCCCGCCGCTAGTATCTATAGCGCCGTGCGTTCAACGCCCTCGCTCGTACACGACGTGACCTCGGGCAACAACGGCAGCCAAGGACACGGCTATAAAGCCGCGAAGGGTTGGGATTATCCGACGGGGTGGGGCAGCTTGATCATGTCCAAGCTGGCGTCGTATGTCAGCGGCCATCCGTTCGCGCAATGACCGAAGCGGATTGATTGCGAAGCGGCCCGGCGGACAATGGTGAGTGAGTTTGCC
The DNA here is from genome assembly GCA_964425025.1 of uncultured Burkholderia sp. GTDB lineage: Bacteria > Pseudomonadota > Gammaproteobacteria > Burkholderiales > Burkholderiaceae > Trinickia. The sequence goes on from CAYRLJ010000011.1 coordinate 58,042, forward strand.
CGCTCGCAAGGCATTTTCCAGCCGTGCGTCATGTTCGCCAACAAGCCGGCCCTGCCCTGTAGCCGGGCCGGCTCTTTCGTTGTGCGCACAACAAGTTGGCGTATTTCGCGGACAGCTCGGCCAAGTCGGCGCATAATCGTTGCTTTGCGTCCTTGACCACGATTTGTCGTTGACACGCGCCGCTTTTCAATGCCGCTTGCCATCAAAGCTTTCATCGCCCCGTTGATCGTGGCATGCGCCATGTTCATGGAAAGCGTCGACGGAAATATCATCGTCACGGCGTTGCCATCGATGGCGCGCGATTTCGGCAGCGATCCGGTCGCGCCGAAAGTCGCGATCACGAGCTACGTCGTCGGGCTCGGCGTCTTCATTCCCATTTGCGGCTGGCTCGCCGACCGCTTCGGCGCCCGCACCGTCTTTCGAACGGCGATCGGCATTTTCGTCGTCGGCTCTATCATGTGCGGCCTCGCCCGTACGCTGCACGTCTTCACGCTCGCACGCTTCCTGCAAGGCATCGGCGGCGCGATGATGGTGCCCGTGGGCCGCATCATCATCTTTCGTGCGGTACCGAAGACCGAGTTCGTACGCGCCATGAACTACCTGAGCCTGCCCGCGATGTTCGCGCCGGCCGCGGCGCCGCTGCTCGGCGGCTTCATCACGACATACCTGCACTGGCGGCTGATCTTTTTCATCAACGTGCCCGTCGGCATGCTCGGCGTCTATCTGACGAACCGTCATATCGTGAACACGCATGAGCCGCATCCCGGTCCGCTCGACTGGTTCGGTTTCCTGCTCTCGGCGATCGGCGGCTCGCTCGTCATGCTCGGCCTTTCGCTGATCGGCAGCGAACTCGTCTCCGATCGCACGGCCTACGAAATGTCCGTCACCGGCGCGCTGCTTTTGGCGCTTTATGTGCTTTACGCGCAGCGTGCGCGGCGCCCTGTCCTCGATCTGCGGCTGCTCAGCGTACCGACGTTTCGCGCAAGTGTGCTCGGCGGATCGATGTTTCGGATCGGGCTCGGCGCAGTTCCGTTCTTGCTGCCGCTCGCCTTGCAAGAGGGGCTCGGCATGTCGGCGTTTCAATCGGGGGCCATCACCTGCGCTTCCGCATTCGGCAGCATGTTCATGCGCTCGCTGACCTCGTCGGTGCTGCGCAAGTTCGGTTTTCGCACGGTGCTCATCTACAACGCCATTTTCTCCGGCATCGCAATCGCGGCCTATGGCGCGTTCTTTCCCGGCACGCCGATATGGGTGATGTGGGCCGTCGTGCTGCTTGGCGGCTTTTTCCCCGCGCTGCAGTTCACCAGCCTCAATTCGATGATCTACGCGGAAATCGGAAGCCAGGATGTGGGCCGCGCAACGAGCCTAGGCAGCGTGGTGCAGCAAATGTCGCTCGGGCTCGGTGTGACCGTCGGCGGAATCGTGCTTCAGATCTCGCGCGACCTGCACGGACACGAGCACGCCATGTGGTCGGACTTCTGGCCGTCGTTCGTCGTCGTCGGCCTGTTCTCGCTCGGCTCCATTCCCATCACGCGCCGGCTCGCGCCGGACGCGGGCGACGAAATCGCCCGCGGTTCGCGTGGCTAGACCGCACGGCGCGCGCCGGCTCGCAGCACGGGCAGCCTGCGCTCGCTCGCGACAATCTCATCGATTTCATCGCTCAGGCCGCGATGCTGCCCACGCCGTTTTCCCGCGCAAACCCGCGCACCGCTTCAACGACGATCGTCGCAAGCTGCTCGACCGGCGGCGCCGCAGCGCTCGATCCGCGCAGCAGCGAAAGCGAGAGCGAGGGCAACGCCGGCAAACCATATTCAGCCGGATCGAGCGTGCGGACGGTAGGAGGCAGACCGTATGGCGTACGCACGGTTATCCCGAGTCCTGCCGCCGCGGCGGCCCATAAGCCGGCGAGGCTAGGGCTCGTCAGCGCGACGCGCCAAGCGATGCCGGCGCGATCGAGCGCATCTATCGCGAGCGAGCACAGCATGCACCCCCCGTCGAACAAAACGAGCGGCAGCGGTTCACGCGTATCGGGGGACCACTGCAGCGCACTCGATGCGATCCAATGCAACGGCGGTTTGGCCACCTCCAGGCTCATGCCCGCCGCTCGGCGCGAGTGCATCGACAGATTGAGGTCGTCCCAAACGAGCGCAAGGTCGAGTTCGCCCGCATCGAGCCGCGCGGTCAAATCGGCGTTGCGCGCGACGCGCGCTTCGATGCGAACTTTCGGATGGGCGCGAGCGAATCGACCGAGCACGCCGGGCAGCAGCGACTCGCCGAAATCCTCCTGTAACCCGAGACGCACCCATCCTTCGAGATCGGTGCCGCGCGCCGCGACGACGGCCTCGTCATTCAACTCGACGAGACGCCGCGCGTAGCGAAGCATGACTTCGCCGGCGTCCGTCAGACCGAGCCCGCGACCCGCTTTGCGAAAGAGCGGCGCGCCTACCTGCTCTTCCAGCTTTCTGATTTGGGCACTGACCGCCGAGGTTGAACGCCCGACGCGGTCGGCGGCTTTGGCGAAGCTGCCCAAATCCATGCCGGTGACGAAGCTGCGCAGTGCCGCCATATCGAAATTTGTTTGACTCATTACGCCCCCATCATCCTGAATTTTCGAACGATTCATCCACTATTTTCTGATTTTCAGGATGATCATAGGGTGCGAGACTGCCTCCGTCAAACATCCCACGGAGCACCGCATGGACACGCAATATGTCGTTAAAGCGTCGAGCAAGGCGTTGAGCGCTTCTCATCGTTGGAAGGTGCTCGCCGTTGGGGTCGCGGCCAATGCGGGCTTTTCGGCGGCCGCGGCCGGTATTCCGACAACGGCTGTGTGGATGCGCGCGGGTTACCACTTCGACAATGCGCAGTTGGGCGTCGCACTGGGCGCGACCGGCCTTGGTATCGCGCTGTCGGAACTGCCATGGGGTCTTGCGACCGATCGATTCGGCGACCGCCCCGTGCTCGTCGCCGGCCTGCTCGGGACCGCGCTCGCGCTGGTGGCGATGGCGCTGTTCGTCGTGCCGTCGGCTGCGTCGGCCCCGACCTTGCCGCTGTTGGCCATCGCCATGGCGCTCGTTGGCTTGCTCGGCGGCAGCGTCAACGGCTCGAGCGGTCGCGCCATCATGAGCTGGTTCAAGGCAGAGGAGCGCGGTATCGCCATGAGCATCCGGCAAACAGCCGTCCCGCTCGGCGGCGGTATGGGTGCCTCGCTGCTGCCATGGCTCGCCTCGACATATGGCTTCGCCGCCGTCTACAGCGCGCTTGCGCTGCTGTGCGCCGTGCCCGCGATCTTCGCCCTACGCTGGCTCCATGAGCCGCCGCATAGTGTTTCCGCCTCCACGTTCGTCCCCCGCTCCGGCTCCGGCTCCGGCTCTACGATGATTAGCGGTGCCGCGATACAGCGCGGCCCGCTCGGCGACGCTCAGATTTGGCGCGTCGCGCTCGCGATCGGTGTGCTGTGCATGCCGCAATTCGCCGTGCTGACATTCGCGACCGTCTTCTTGCATGACTTCGGCCGGCTGGGCACAGCGGGCATTAGCGCGACGATGGCCTGCGTGCAGATCGGCGCCATGATTATGCGTGTCTGGAGCGGACGCTATACCGATCGTCGCGGCAATCGGCGCGGCTATCTCCGTGGCTCGACGCTCGTCGCGGCGGCTTCATTCGCCGCTCTTGCCGGTGCTGTGGCGCTCGGGCATGCGATGTCGATCGCGTCGGTTATCGCGTTGATCGTGCTCGCCGGTGTATGTGTCTCGGCGTGGCACGGCGTGGCGTACGCCGAACTCGCAACGCTGGCCGGTCCCGCACGTGCCGGAACGGCGCTCGGCATGGCCAATACGATCGTCTATGTTGGCCTCTTCCTTGTGCCCCTTTTGCTGCCTCACATGCTGGCGGCCACTTCGTGGGCGACCGTCTGGTTCGTGGCAGGACTCGTCTCGCTCGCCGTTTATCCGCTGTTCCCGCGGCCGGTGCGCGGCTAAACCGAAGCCGGCGGAATTCAGGTTATCAACCCGTGGATCGCCATCGGCTGACACAATCGGCACTGCCAGTTGCACGAGCCACCTATCTCAGCGAGCGCCCAACAGGAACGTTACATGCTGCCGGTCCACTGCACGAGTCCATCGGGAACCGGACGATCTGTACGCAGGAGGTCGAGCATGAGATTGCAAACGAACAAGTACGCCGCCGCCGCGGCCAAGGCCACTCTGGTTGACGAGGTAGTCGGCGCCGACTCGTCAGATAGTGTGCCGCCGGACGCGACGGTTCCTATGGCGCCGGCAGTGTCACCGCTGCGCCCGATGAACGCCGTGATGCCGCAAGGGAGTTCACGTGCGCTACAGACCGCGGAAGTCGCCGCGGTGGAAGCATTGGACGCCCGGCAGGCGTTGATGACGCTAAGAACGCTGCAGACGTTTACGTACTCGGTGAGCCTACTGTTTTGCCGCTCGGACGTGTCGTACTACGTCACGCTGTCTCAGGAAGGACAGCTGTGGCGCGCGCTGCACGCGAGCGATCTCGACGCGGCAGAATCCGCGTTTCGGCGCTTCGAGGAGCAAGCGGTCGGGCTCGCGGACGTGGAGGTGCGGTATGCACAGTTGGAAGCGCAAAACGAGCGCGCCGAGGCAATGATCGCGGCCTCGGAAGCGCAAGCCGAGCAGTTGCGCAACGATCTCGAACGCCATGCCGAGCAAACGCAAGTCGTCAACAGTCGCCAACAGCAGACACGCAAGGACGTCGCACAACTCGAGATGGAGCGCGTAACGTCACAGGCGCGGTTGAACAAGGCGATGCGGCAGCTTCATCAATTATGCGTGACGAGTAACGAACGAATCCCGCACCTAACCGGCCGCGGATAGAGCGCTAAAAGCCAGCCTTGAAGCCGTTCGACGGGTTGCCGTCGCCAGCAAGATCGAGTCCGATCCGCTATCCCGGCGGCTCGCGCGCGGCGAAGCTCCCAGCCGGTGCGATCAACCGAGCGGGCTCACCCCGATGAGCCAGCGATGCAGTACGAAAGCGAAAATCGCCCAGGCTACGAGGCCAACGATGACGGCCTTCGCATCGCCCGGCAGCGTGCCGGCGGGATAGCGCACACCCGCTGCTTGATCCCGACCGCGCGAGACAACGGCGCCGATGGCGCCCCACACGAGGAATGCGCCGAACAGCACAACGGCATTGAGCGTTCCGTTCGCAAGTAGATGGCCGAGCGCCCAAATCGCTGCGCCTACCATCATCGGATGCCCGATAGCGCGCTTTATCCGATTGGCGGGCACATAAGCCGCAGCGATGAGCACGAACGCGATGGCCACGAGCAACGCAGTCAGATGCTGGATACCGCGAGGGGGCGCCCACAACACCGCCGGCGTTTGTCGCGCGATGCCGTAGCCCCAGACGATCAAAACGAATCCGACGAGCGAGACGGCGGCGTAAAGGCCCTTCCACCCCTGTTCCCCGAGGCGCGCGACCTGCGCATCGCGCCATGACGGCGACACGAGCCGTATCGAATGCACGCCGATAAAAATCATTAAGCCCAGGATCAGTATGGCCACGTCGAACCCCATTGTTATTGACTGCTGTCGTTGCGTGCCGCAGGAAACGACGGGCGCAGCGCGGCGCCCGTTTTCATTCGAAGATGAACAAAATCAACGCGCCGCCGCGATCGCTTGAGCTATCACAGCCGTCAACTTCTTGGCGTAGGGGACGTGCAGAAACTCGTTCGGGCCGTGCGCGTTGGACTTGGGACCAAGCACGCCGCAGACGACGAACTGCGACTCCGGGAAACCTTCCCGCAGCACATTCATCAACGGGATCGTGCCGCCTTGGCCGATGAACGCGCAATCGGCGCCGAAGTGATCGCGCGACGCATCGTTGAGCGCAGCCGCCAGCCACGGGGCGAGTTCGGGCGCGTTCCAGCCTGCCGCCGCGGCTTCCGGTTTGAACGTGACTTTCGCGTTGTACGGCGGATCGAGTTCGAGCAACGCCTTGAGCTGCGCAACGGCGCTCGCCGCATCGACGAGCGCAGGCACGCGCAACGACAACTTGAACGCCGTGCGTGGGCGCAGCACGTTGCCCGCGCTCGCGAGCGGGGGCAATCCTTCCGCGCCCGTCACCGACAGCGAAGGCCGCCATGTGCCATTGAGCAAGGCTTCATAAGGATCGGTGGTCACCGGCAATACGGGCTTGCCGTCCTGACCGCACGCCCACGGCGAGGCCTTCCATACTTCGTCGCCGAGAATGCGCGCCGTCGCTCGGGTTTCCGCCAGACGGCTCGCCGGAATTTCACAGTGGAAACTCGAGGGCAGCAAGTTTCCCGTCGCGGCGTCTTCAAGCCGCTCGAAAAGTTGACGCATGACACGGAAGCTAGAGGGCACGATGCCGCCGTAACTGCCCGAGTGGACGCCCTCGTCCAGCACCTGCACTTCGAGTGATCCGCCTATGAGGCCCCGTAGCGACGTGGTCAACCAAAGCTGATCGTAGTTGCCGGCGCCTGAGTCGAGACACACGACGAGGCCGACGTTGCCGAGCCGTTCACGCAGCGCATCGACATAGGGAAGCAAATCGTAACTGCCCGATTCTTCGCAGGTCTCGATGAGGCCCACGCAACGCGGCCGCTCGACACCTTGCGCATCGAGCGCCGCAAGTGCCGTGACGCTCGCGTAGATCGCATAGCC